>DAOMZC010000138.1:0-10741 GCA_035437965.1 Pseudomonadota bacterium | reverse complement strand
CTCGACCGCGGCGCAGCCGGCGTCCGTGGTGGAGCAGCGTCCAGCGGTGGCGCAGCTCATCAAGGCGCTGACCGGTGACAAGGAGCTCTACCAGCGGCTCGTATATCTGTGCGACACCTTCGGGCCGCGGCTGTCGGGCAGCGCCAACCTCGAACGGGCGATCGACTGGCTGCTCGCCGAGATGCACAAGGACGGCGGCGAGAGCGCGCGCGGCGAGCCGGTCCTAGTGCCGCACTGGGTGCGCGGGACCGAGTCGGCGACCCTCTTGCTACCGCGCGAGCAGCCGCTGACGATGCTCGGCCTGGGCGGCAGCGTCGGCACCCCGCCCGAGGGCATCACCGCCGACGCGGTGGTGGTGCGCAGCTTCGCCGAGCTCGACGAGCAGCCCGAGCGGGCGCGCGGCAAGATCGTGGTCTTCGCGCCGCTGTTTACAAGCTACGACGACAACGCCCCCTACCGCCTGTTCGGCGCGGTGCGGGCGGCGGCGCACGGCGCGGTGGCGGCGCTGACCCGCTCGGTCACCCCGTACTCCCTCGGTACCCCGCACACCGGCACCACCCTTTACAAGCTGCGCGACGGCACCGCCGCCCTGCGCCGGATCCCCCACGCCGCGCTCAGCACCGAAGACGCCGACCGCCTGCTGCGCCTGCAGGAGCGCGGCGAGCGGCTGCGCATCCGCCTGCGCATGGGCGCCACCGAGCCCGCCGCCGCCCCCTCCCGCAACCTTGTCGCAGAGCTGCGCGGCAGCGAGCGTCCCGACGAAATCGTCGCCTTCGGCGGCCACATCGACTCCTGGGACGTCGGCCAGGGAGCGCACGACGACGGCGGCAACTGCATCGCCGCCTGGCACGCCCTGCGCGCCATCAAGCGCCTGGGCCTCGTGCCGCGCCGCACCCTGCGCCTGGTCCTGTGGACCAACGAAGAGAACGGCAGCGCCGGCGCCAAAGCCTACGCCAAGGCGCACGGCAGCGACCGCCACGTCCTTGCCATCGAGGCCGACAGCGGCATCTTCCGCCCCACCGGGTGGACCTTCAGCGGCCCGCCCGCGGTGCTCAGCAGCGTGCACGACCTCCTGCCGCTGCTCGCCCCGCTCGCCGCGACCCGGCTCGACACCCCCGGCGGCGGCGCCGACCTGCGCCCCCTGCAAGAGCTGGGCGTACCCGTAATGGGCCTGTCAGTTGCCGGCGAGCGCTACTTCTGGTTCCACCACTCGGCCGCCGACACCGTCGACAAGGTCAACCCCGAAGAGCTCGGCCAGGTCGCCGCCGCCCTGGCCGTGATGGCCTACGCCGCGGCGCAGCTCCTGTAACCGCACCCGCCCGCCCCGTCGCTCCGCCCTCCGCATCCTGGCCAACCCCCTTGCTGTCCGACCCTTGCAAGGCATAGTTACCCGCCAGACATGGACACCCCAGACATGAGCCGAGCGGAAAAAGTTGAGTTTGATAAACCTTCTGAAATTGGAATTTGGATTGCCGCCGCAGCTTTCATTGCCCTCTTTGCCTATGTCTTTTTCCACGCCGCCGTTCGCTCGCATAGCGACGAAAAAGCCTTCGCGCGTGATCACATAGTCCGGGTGGATATCAAAGCAGAGTATGGCCACGACCAGCCTCCGCGGACCATCTACGAAAAGACGCTCGAAGATCCCGAGCAGGTCCAGCGGCTGGCCACCGCGGCAGACAAATCCGGCCTCGGCCGCTGGGGCCGACCGCGGTGCCGCCTCTCTTCCGATCGGGTGACGCTTACTTTCACTGCGCGCTCGGGCGACACATACACGGCGCGAGCTCAGCGCTGCGTAGCCTGTTACGAAGGTGCGATCTGCGGCAAAGATCGCTCATACAAAGATGACGATATAGACGACCCGCTGCTAAAGGAGCTTACCGCAATAGGCTTTCCCCTGGTGCAAGACGACGCGCGCTACCACTACTAGCCCCTTCCTCGGTCACTTTGAAAAACTCCTTCGGGAGCCAAAAGGCGTGGGCCGACCGGAGATCCTTTTTTGTCAGCGCCAGCTGGCAAAAAAGGATCGCAGGGAAGGGGGACCCGCGCCGCTGCATACTCCGGTTGTGACCCCCCAACAACTCCTAGGCCGATACAAAAAAGGCCAAGCTCCGCGTTAGCCCCCCTCACCCCGGCGGCTGCACGCAAGCCCCAAGCTCGAAGATCAAGTACTCGAGCACATGCTCCTGCGGCAGCGCATCCCCCTTGGCACAGTAAGCCGGAAACTGCACCGCGTGGTCGTCGTGGCCGCGCGTATGGTAGCTGCTGAACAGCACCCGCCCGCAAGCAGCCGGCCCCGGCGGATAGTCGAACGAAACGCTCACCGGCCGCCGCTTCATCTTCAAGTCGGCGCCAAGCCACGAGGTCGCCGGGTACTTGCTCGGGTCCTGCGCCAGCTGCTGGATCAGCACGAACGTCGCCACCGGGTCTTCGACGCGCACCTTGCCCCCCACGATGGGCTTTGGCAGCTTGGTCAGCCAGGCGGCCAGGGCGCGGCCGCCCGGGGTGCTCTGGTCGACGTCGGCGTAAAAGACCGTCTCGCTGCCGGTGCGCAAGGGCACGGTCGCCTGGTGGAAGCCGTGCGGGGTGGTCACCGTGCACGGCTTGTCGTCGTTGAAGCAGATAAACGGCGAGAACTCCGGCAGCTGCTGGATGAAGTCGTAGGACCAGTCGGTCACGTACAGGCGCCCGCCGCGCGTCACGTACTCGGCGAGGTTCTTGCGGACCCCCGCATCGGCGAGCAGCCCCCGCGACTGCTCATCGTCCGAGCAGTTGAGGAAGATGAGGTTGTAGTCGAGCATCTTGGTCAGGTTGGTCAAAAGAGTGCTGACCGGGACGCCGCCCGGGGCGCCGACCCCGCCCGGCTTCTCGTTTTCGTACAGGTGCACCGCGCCGCTGCCCAGGGGACTTGTGAACTCGCTCTTGGCAAGGCCGATGTGGCCAAGGACGCACTCGATCGAGTCCCACTCGCCCACCGCCACCGCCATGCGCGGGATGGTGCCCTCGGTGTGGTCCTTGGGCAGCCGGCCCTGCTCCGGGGTCAGGCCCTGCTTCTCGCACTTGCCGATCGGCAGGCGGACGACCTTGCGCCACCGCCCCTTCTGGATGACGATCGGCGTCTCGGCGGTCACCGGGACGCGGCGCAGCTCGAAGGTCCCGTCGACGTCGGTCGAGGTGAGGGCGATCGGGCGCTCGCCGAGCGGGCTCTGGCAGACCTCGCACGCCACCTGCGGCGGGAACTCCTCGGGGACGCCGCCGCTCGGCACGTAGACCAGGGCGTCGCGGATCGGGTCGGCGCCGTTGGGCGCGGTGATCTTGCCGATGACGATGGTCTCGCTGTCCACCGGGCAGCTGGCGACGAAGCAGGCCAGGCCCCGGCACGGCGGCAGCGCCAGGTCGGCCCCCCGCAGATCGAGCGTCGCCATCGGCTCGCCGCCCGGGTCCGCGTCCGGGCCGCGCGCCGCGCTGCACGATACAAGCCCAAGCCCGATCAGCATCCCCACTCCCAAGACCCCGGCGAGGCTCCGGACGGGGCGCGATCTTTCTTGCGAGGCGACGGGGGAGGGCGGCCAGGCTCGGGTGCGCATGCGGCGAACCTACCACAAAAAATTTTCCAAACCGGTGCGCCCGCAGTATGTCCGCCGTACAGCTCGACACCAACCAAGACCTCGAAAATGGACAGGGACCAAGGACCCGGGACAGGTGAAATGAAAGAGCCCACGCTTGTGCCTACGCCTGTAAAAGACCGTCGCGGCGGCGGCGACGAAAAAGACCCCAGCCGGCCCGAGCGGCGCAGCGGCGCCGACCGCCGGCAGCACGAGCGCGTGCTCGTCGACTGGTCGGTGGACTATCGCGCCTCGGATACGTTCTTGTTCGCGTACATCTCGGATATAAGCGCGATGGGCATCTTCGTCCGTACGCCCACCCCGGAGCCCGCCGGGACGCGGCTGAACCTGCGCTTCTCGCCGCCGGGCGGCCCGCCGATGGAGGTCGAGGCCCAGGTCATCTGGATAAACCCGCCGCGCGACGACGGCGACGCCAGCCGACAGCCCGGCATGGGCCTGCAGTTCGTCGACCTGACGCCGCTGCAGCGCGAGCAGGTGCTGCGCCTGGTGCGCACGTTCGCCTATCTGCCCGACGAGGACGGCGAGGCCGCCGAGGGCAGCGGCGCCGGTGAAACCGCCGGCGCCTGCTAAGCTGCGCCCCAGCTGAAATCGCTAGTTTCTTACCTAGGCGTGGGTGGCGCCGGAGGCGGGGGCCCCGACGCGCCAGCGACGGGGTGCCGCAGGTGACAGGACCCGCTCCGGTTTAGCCCGTGCGGCTCCCCCCGGTCAGATAATGGTCGCCCGGCGCTCGCACCGCCGTGATAAATTTCTGGCAAGTGCGCATGCGAGCCCTACTTTTCGCTTTTGCCCTGCTCACCGCGCTGGGAGCCACCGACGCTGCCGAGGCCGCTCCCGGCGCCCCCGTCACCATCGAGCTGCGGCCGAGCCAGATCACCATCCAGGCCGAGCGCCAAGAGACGGTGCGGCGGACCATCCAGGTCCGCGTCTCCGACGAGATCAGCGAGCTGTCGGGGCAGCCCCTGGAGCTGCTCTTCGAGAAGCACTCGCGCGCCATCCCGGTCCACCAGATCAAGATCTTCCAGACCGGAACCCCGAGCACGACGACCCCGCGCACCCTGACCTTCACCCTGGAGATCAGCCTGGCCGGGGTGCCGGCCGGCGAGTATACCGGCGACCTGCCGTTCACGTTCAAGGGCGGCGAGCTCAAGCTCCCGCTCAAGGTCACGGTGCGCCACAGCTGGCCGCTGCCGCTCATCGTCCTGTGCCTGGGTGTCGGGGCCGGCGTCGGCCTGTCGGCGTACCGGATCCGCGGCCGGCCGCGCGATCAGGTGCTGGTGCGGGTGGGCAACGTGCGCGCCTACGTGCAGCGCGACCGCACGATGTCGGTCGGGATCCTGCCGCAGTACGGGCTCGACGGGGCCGACAAGGCGGTGTCCAACCCCTTCAAGGCGCGCCTCGAGGCGGCGCTCGCCGACGTCGAGATGAGCCTGCAGAGCGAGCGCTGGGACGAGGCGCGCACCAAGATGGACCAGACCGACGCCCTGCTGCGCAAGTGGATCCAGGGGCGCCTGGGCTGGATCGAGCAGCTGGCCTACCTGGCGCGCCTCAAGAACCGCATGTACGGCAAGCCCGACAACATCCGCTACGTGCAGGTGGTGCGCGGCGCGATCGACGACCTCGCCGCCAACAGCCCGGCCCTGGAGTCGCCCAAGGAGCTGCGCGACGCCGCCCAGCTGCTCACCGACCGCATCGAGGAGTATGAGCGCGCCGAGGGCAAGCTGCTGGCCCTGGAGAAGCTGCAGGTCAGCCTGCCGATGAGCGACCAGCCGGCGTGGGTCGCCCGCACCGCCGAGCTGCAGGTCCGCCTGCACACCATGCGCCCGGACGAGAAGGCTGTGGGGCAGCTGCTCGCCGACATCGATCATGTCATCCTCGACCTGTCGAGCCGCCTGCAGCAGGTGGTGGCGGCGGCGCCGGATCAGCACAACATCGAGGCGGTGCGCACCGTGATCGCCGCCAACCCGCCGGCGGTCGAGCCGGTGCCCGAGGCGCATTTGGAGTGGCTGCCGTTCTACCTCGGCGACGCCAAGAACCGCCTGCGCTGGTTCGAGATCGCGACCTATGCGGCGGCGCTCATCCTGCTCGGCGGCACCGGCTTCAACGAGGTGTACCTGAAGAAGCTGACCTTCGGCGCCGAGCTGTGGTCGGACTACTTTGCGCTGCTCGTCTGGGGCTTCGGTGCCGAGGCGACGCGCGACTCGGTGACCTCGACGCTGCGCGGCTGGGGCACGCCGGTCGACAGCAAGACCACCGACGTCAAGCCGTACAGCGCCTGACCGGCTGCGGCAAAGCTACTCCGCGACCCGAGTTCGCGTCCGGCCGTGCTCCGCGCGGCCCAGCACGCACCCGGGCCGCTCACTACGCTTTGCCCCAGCCTGTTGCGGGCGGCCGGCGGCGCTACAGGACCCGGCGGACCAGCGTCGCCACCGGCTCGACGGGGACCAGGCGCCCCTCGGCGTCGCCCGCCTTGTCGGGCACCCGCTGCAGGCGGCTCATCGCGACCTCCGGGTCGTGGGTGTAGAACAGTCACGCGCCGCGCTCGCACAGCTCGCCCAGAAGCGCCGCTTTCTCGTCGATGAGCTGCTCGGGGAAGCGGTCGTAGCCCATGGTCATCGGCAGGTGGACCCAGGGCGTGCCCGGCACCAGATCGCCGGCGAAGACGACGGCGCGGTCGGGGGTCGGGCCGACCACCTCGGTGAGCAGCAGGCCCGGGGTGTGGCCGTCGCTGTAGTGGAACTTCAGGCCGGGCAGGCGGGGATCGGCGGTCGCCCCGGCGGGCAGCACCAGCAGGCGGCCGCTCGCCAGAAGGAGGCCGGGCAGCTCCGGGATGAACGAGGCGCGGTCGCGGCGGTGCGGCTTCTGCGCCCGCCGCAGCGCGGCCTCGCCGACGACGTAGCGCGCCCGCGGGAACAACAGCTCGGGCGGCACTCCCTCGGCAAACGGGGCGAGCAGGCCGCCCGCGTGGTCGAAGTGCAGGTGCGACAGGATGACGTCGGTGATGTCCTCCTCGCCCAGCCCCACGGCGTGCAGCGAGCGGCGGAGCACGTGCTCGTCCTCCTGCACGCCGTAGCGGCTCTTGAGGCCGGGCGGGAAGAACGCGCCGATGCCGGTCTCCAGGAGCACTCGGCGGTCGGCAGTCTCGACGAGCAGGGCGCGGCAGGCCAGGGTGATGCGGTTCTGCTCGTCCGGCGGGCAGAACCGCGCCCACAGGGCCCGCGGCGCGTTGCCGAACATCGCCCCCCCGTCGAGCCGCTGCGAGTTGCCGAGCAGCGAGGTAAGCCGGATGGCGCCGTCCCCCACCGCAACGCCGGCAGCCCCCGGCGAGCTCCGCGGGGTCTGGTCTGGCGAAGAAGACGGCACGGGCGCCGCGCCGTGGGGCGATTCCGGCGTAGGGGTCATGGGGCGTTCCTCCTGATTGCTGAGCGAGCCGGAGCTCGGCGGGCCAGTGCCACGAGCGTTGACATATCCGAGAGAGGACTGCATCATAGCAGAGGACATTGAAAATGACTTTCAATTGCAATTCTTTCAGTAAGTACCGTCGTCGCCTCTCACTCCTTATCGGCCTGGGGTTGGTCGCCGTCCTCGGGCTGCCTGGACCTGTGCACGGCCAGGAGGCGGACCGCGCGCGCAGCACCCAGCAGGTGGCGGCGCTCGTCGACTACGTGGCGGCCGACTACCCGCAGGCGGTGCGCAACGGTGAGATCGTCGAGCAGAGCGAGTATGCCGAGCAGCAGAACCTGCTCGGTGAGGCGCGCAAGCTGGCCGTCGCGCTCGGCGGCGCCGCGCAGGCGACCCTGGCCGCGCAGCTGGAGGCGGTGAGCGCGGCAGTGGGCGCCAAGGCGTCGGCCGACGAGGTCCGCCAGCGCTGCCGGGTGGTGCGCCAGACGCTCAAGGACTCGTTCGCGCTGCACATGGTCCCCGCCGGCCCGGTCTCCGCCGGGCGCGCCGCCGAGCAGTTCAAGGGTCTGTGCAGCAGCTGCCACGGGCTGACCGGGCGCGGCGACGGCCCGGCCGCCGCGGCGCTGAAGCCGCCGCCGGTGTCGTTTCACGACGGCGCCCGCATGGGCGAGGTCGCCCCCTCGCTGGCCTTCCACACCCTGACCTTCGGCGTGCCCGGCACCCCGATGGTGAGCTTCGACGCGCTGCCCACCCACGAGCGCTGGAACCTGGCCTTCTACGTCGTCGCGCTGCGCCACGGCACCCCCGGTGCGCCGGCCGCCGCCCCCGCCCGTCCCGAGGTCCAGAGCCTGGCCACTCCGGCGCTGCTCGCCGAGCGCTCCGACAATGAGCTGCTCGCCGAGCTCACGCGCATCGGCGTGCCCGCGGCGGAGCAGCCGGCGGCGCTCGACTACCTGCGCGCCACCGCGCCGTTTGCCGCCGAGAGCCAGGGAGCCGGCGGGCGCTTCGCCCAGGCGCGCGCGCTGCTGTCGGAGATGCTCGCCGCCGCCGCCGCCGGTGACACCGCGAACGCGCACCGGCTGGCGATCGCCGCCTACCTCGAGGGCATCGAGCCCCACGAGGCCGGGCTGCGCACCCAGATGCCCGAGCTCCTGCCGCGCATCGAGGGGGCGTTCATGGCGCTGCGCCAGCTCACCGAGCCGACCGCCGGCACCCTCGACCGCGCCGAGCTCGAGCGCCGGGTCCAGGTGGCGACGGCGCTGCTCGCGCAGGCCGAGCAGGGTCACGGCAAGGCGACCAGCCCCGTCGCCGCCTTCATCGCCGCGCTGATCATCGCCCTGCGCGAGGGGCTCGAGGTCGCGCTGCTCATCGCCGCCCTGCTGGCGTTCCTGCGCAAGAGCGGTCAAGGGCAGCTGGCGCGCATCGTCCACCTCGGCTGGCTGCTCGCCATCCCGGCCGGCATCATCACCTTCCTCGCCGTCGGGGCTCTGGTCAGCGGCGCCCAGCGCGAGCTCGCCGAGGCGGTGACCACGCTGCTCGCCGCCGCCATCCTCATCACCATGACCCACTGGATCATCGGCGCCAAGGAGGCCCGCCACTGGCTCGGCTTCCTGCGCCGCCGCGTCGAGGCCGCCGGCACCGCCAAGACCGGGCAGGCGCTGGCGCTGCTCGGGCTGTCCTTCTTCGCCGCCTACCGCGAGGCGTTCGAGACGGTGCTGTTCTTCCGCGCCCTCATCCTCGATGCCGGTCCGCAGTCGCTGCACCTGGTGGCGGCCGGCGCCGCGAGCGGCAGCTTGATCATGGTCGCGGTGGTCCTGGTCGTCGGGCGCATCGGGCAGAAGCTCAACCCGCGGCCGGTGATGCTGGTCTCCAGCGCCTTCCTGGCGCTGCTGGCGCTGTCGCTGACCGGGCACGGCATCCACTCGCTACAAGAGGGCGGCTACCTGCGCCTGTCCCAGGTCCTCGTCGGCGGCGAGCCGCTCGACGGGCTGCCCTCGCTCGGGCTGTACGCCTCGTGGGAGGGCCTGCTCGGCCAGCTCGCGGTGGTGGCGCTGCTCCTTCTGCCCTGGCTGCTGCAGCGGCTGCGCGCCGCGCGGCCGGTCGTCGCCTCGCCCTCCCGCGCCTAGCGCGCCCCCGTCCACAGCGCAAAAAAAACCGCCCAAGCTCGCGCGGTCCGGGGAAATTCCCGTCGGCGCGGACACCTGAGACCAGGATTGAAACTGGCCCGCTACCTCGGGTACGCTCGCTCGTAGCCTGGACGTTTCCTTACGACGCTTTAAGCCGCGCTGGAAGACGCGCGGTGGCGGACATTTTCAATCTCAGGCTCCGGCCTGGAACTCACAAAGGAGAGAGTCGCATGTTCAAGCAGGTCCTGGGTCGCATGGGTGAGCTGATGGGTCTGGGGGATCGGGGCGCGCGGTCCTGCTCGCACGGGCGGCGCGCCACGCTGGCGCTGGTTGCCTGCCTCGCCGCCGGCGCGGTTGCCGGTACGCTGCCCGGGCTGGCGCCGCCGCTGGCGCACGCCAAGGGCGGGGCGCCGGAGGACATCCTGAAGGGCCAGCTGTTCATCAGCGATTCGTCGTTTCCGACGCGCTGGAGCTCGGTCGGGGAGTTTGTTTCGCGGGTCAAAAAAAACCACAAAACTTCGCTCACTTACGATAAGAAGACCAAAAAGCTGCAGGTCTACTACGCCGCGTTCTTCGCGCAGCCCGTCGACGACTACCAGGTCAACTTTGCGATCTACGACATCACCAACGGCTTGCCGAACAAGGTCAAGAAGGGCTCCTGGGAGGCCTTCATGGGCAAAAAGGGCGAGCGCGTGCTGTTCAACTCGGTGGAGCTGGATCAAGAAGACATCGAGATGAACAAGAAGTACATGTTCGCCATCGAGCGGCGCGGGTCGATCCTGGCCAAGGGGGAGCTCATCCTCCGCGGCGAGGCTCCCAAGTACTCCGGCAAGGTCGACTTCACCGAGGAAGATACGAAGAAAAAGGAATGAGGCAATGAAACAGAGAGCGCGTGGGGCGAGAAGGTCCGCAGCGTCGGCCGATGGTCGGCCCGGGATGGGGCCCGGCCAGCAAAGCCGAGGGGGCGCAGCGGCAGCCGTCGCGCCGGCGCCGGTCGCGGCGGCGGCCCTCCCGGGAGGGGCTCCGCGGGGCTCGGAAGATCGCCGGGTCGGGCCGGGGCGACCCCGCAGCCACAAGGCGGTAGGGACGTGGCTGGGCCTTGGATGCGCTCTGTTGGTTTCGCTGACCGGGCCGCGGCTCGCCGGGGCGGAAGACACCACCGAGCCGGGGGCGGGGCGCGCGGCGCTGCCGGCGACCGCTCGGCCGGCTGAGGCCAAGCTCAAGGGGCCGGCCAAGAAGGGCGACAAGGCAAAGCTCGTCCCCGAGGCCGCTCCGGCGCCGCTGCCGGGAGCCGAGCTGGGCCTGGTCAGCGAGCTGCGCGGCAGCAGCGAGTCGGTGGCGATGGCGGCGGCGCGCAAGCTGGCCGCCCTGCAGACTCCGGCGGCGACCGATGCACTGCTCGATGCCCTGACGCTCGGCGTGACCCCCAAGGTCGCGGGGGCGGTGCTGGATGCGCTGGCCACGAGCGCCCGCAGCGGCGAGACCCTGCAGGTCCTGGCGCTGTACGCGCACCACCGCAGCCCCGACCTGCGCAAGCGCGCGGTGCAGGCGCTGGCGGCGCTGATTGCCCCGCCGGCCGCCGCGGCCCCGGCC
>DAOMZC010000137.1:0-10741 GCA_035437965.1 Pseudomonadota bacterium | reverse complement strand
TGCGTGATAAGGTTCCGCCCGGCGGTTCCCGTCGCTGTTATAACCTTCGGGAACGTCGTGGGATCGATTGCGGCTCGATTCCCCAGGCGCTCTGGCTAGTTTGATGCAGTCCCCTTGCGCTTACCGGCAGTCAGCAGCTGGCCCAGCTCTGCCAGTGTCTCGCGACCTCAGTACGCAGCTTGCGAAGAAAGGCTGGACGAGCGCGTGCGACGGACGGTCAGGCTCCGAAGCGAGAAAATAGGGACATCAGGCGGTGCGCTACCCTGGCAGGGAATCGGCGCTGTGTCACTGCCCCGGTCTCAGCCTCTGCTTCTGCTTCTTCTTCCTCTTCCTCCTCGCTTGATGACTCCTCACGCTGCGGTGCGCTGCTTGACGCAGCGGCCGCGCTCACCACGGCACCTCCTTCGGCTCGCCCGTCATCCCGCGCAGCAGGCAGGGCATAGCCCCCATCGAGCGCATTCCCCTGCGCGGCCGGGCTGGGCAACGGAGCCGCGCGCACCACGGCACCGCCCTCGGCTCGCCCATCATCCCGCGCTGGAGGGGCGATATAACGGCCCTTGATCGCGTTGTCCTGCGCGGCCGGACCGGGCAACGGAGTCGCGCTCATCACAGCGCCGCCCTCGGCTCGCCCGTCACCCTGCGCAGGAGGGATTGTATATTGGCTCTTCTGGTTGACCGGGATCGCGGTCGCTTCCGGGTCTCCCTTGACGCTCGGGTCCGGCGTGCCATAGAGCTGTTTCAGCTTATCGCTCAGCGCCACGTCCTCGCCTCTCTCTCGCCCCACGCCCCCGGCGCGACGCGCCGCGCGGGCAGCGATCTCCTGACTGAGGTCGCCCTGCATGTCACGCCGGAACGCGCGCATCTTCTCCTCGGCGTTGGCCGCGCCCCCGTAGCCCATGAACTCGGCGGCAGACGTGAGCATGGACCGCTCGCCATCCGACTTGGCGCAGAGTCGCATCGTCACGTCGCTCATGTCCACGCCCATCTGCTCTAGACGCGCAGCCGCCTGGTAGGTCATCTGGTTATCCGGTCGGTAGTGTCCGCTGGTGTCGCCAAGCTGGATCAGCTTCCCATCGTGCACCTGCAGCTCGCCCGCTGCCGCGACATCGCCGCCTCCGACCAGGGTCGAGTGGTTGGCGAGTCGCAAGTTGTACGGCGTGCGCCCGTCGTCTCCAGCGGGGCCCAGGGGAATCTTGTCGTACATCTGGTTCGGATCCCCAATGCGGATCTGCCCCTGTGGAGTCATCGCGTAGATGAACTTACCTTTCCCGGTATTTTCGCCGTTGATCTCGAACGTACCTTTCCCCGAGGCGTCCGAGGTATCGATCTTGGCCGCCTGCCGGTCGAGCAGCAGGCCCTTATACTTCCTTTTGCCGACCCGCAGCCGGGCCTGCCTCTGCTCCGCCTTGGTAAAGTAACGCGTCGTCACCTTCTCGGTGAAGCCGGCGCCCCCCGCGATAGGATATCGTTGCGGAGACCCGCGAAAAAACGAAGCATCTTCCTGCTCGTTGGCGTATTCGCTCTTGAGTGGCTTGGTAATCAGCTGATCTGTCGGTTTTTGGGCAAACAGCGGCATCGTGCTACCTCGTACGTCTCTGCCTTCTGGCGATGTAGAGATCTTCGGTTCCCGCCCCAAGGGGAAATATCGAAATAGTTCGAGTCACGAGTCGAGGTTTTTCGACAAACAGCGATCTCGCTCAGAGCGAAAATCGTTTTGGGTTGGGATCATACATTTCAAAAATTTGGACCGAGATCGGGTTGAGCTGTGGCAGCGCCCGGCGCCCAGCAAGGCGATGCAGTGTGAGCTGCCCAGGTCACCGGCGCCATCGCTCGCAACGCCGACGCTTGCAGCGCAGCCCGCGCGGAGCGCGAAGGTGGCAGCGGCGCTGTCGCACTGGGTGGACGAGCGCCCTTTAGCAGCGGCGGCGGCCCAGGGTCAGCTGCGCGAGGCGCTCAGGCGGCGCCAGACGCTTGGGCTGCGCGGGGTGGCTGTGGGCGGGACCCATGCCGAAGGGGTGGCGCTACGTCTGGGGCGCCTGTCCGCCGCCCGCCAGGCTTCGCCACCGGGCGCTGCTGCGGAGAGCCAAGATCCGTACGCGGGAGCCCCGACGCTCCACGAACTTCTCGGCGGGCAAGGGGCCGACGCGGAGCAGGCGCCGGTGGCACAGGACCGCAGCGCCGATCCGTACGCGGAGGCACAGACGCTCGCCAACCTGCTATGCGGCACCGAGAGCCACGGCGGTCAAGAGATAGGCAGTAGCGCCAGCGCGCCGCCGATGCACGACGCCTCCGCGACCGGTTCCGGAGTCTCCAGATCGGATTTAGCACTGCTGCGCAGCATGGTGTCTTCGAACCAGCCCGGCCATCTGCCTTTTACTGATCAAGAAAAAAATTCTACCGGTTGGGCCTTGCGGGGCTGCGGGATCCTCGGCTCTCAACAAGATCACAGTAAGGGCGCCAAGTACTACTATCCGCAAGGGTCGTTGAGCGACTCCGCGCAGCAGCGACAGGAGGGCTCCGTACGTCAGAAGGACCGGCGCGACCGGTTCCGCCTTGAGTTTCAGAAGGGGCTGCTGCACTGGCAGGGCGCGAAGGCCCACACGCTGAACGCCAATGTGCCTCCCATGTTTGGCCGGCGCGCCGAGTTTCTACGAGATCAGTATCACCAGCTCACGGGAACCAAGACCGATCCGAACGCCCAAGGTGTCACGCCTGAGGAGGTCGAGGGGATAAACCGCCTCTTCCCGGGTCAAGTCGACGACATGCTCGCAGCGGCCACTACCGGCCAACGCCGGGCCACCTGTGGCAAGCCCTCGCGCAGCTTCAAAGCCAGGGGGTCGATGTCTCCAGTGCCAAGGTCGAGCTGTTTGACGTCCCTGGCAAAATTCCCGCCGGCGAGTTCCTGAAAAACTTTGATCCGCGCGCTCTGCACAACGGAGCGGAGCTGTTCAAGACCCAGGAGTCCCTGAAGTACGCCAAAGAATACCAGGCCAACATGGGCCGCATTGGCATCTGAATCAGACCCGACCGAACCGCCGGTTTGTGCCCCATCCCAGCTCGTCAGGCGCAGCCGCACGCAGCGGAGCGCGGTTCCTGGGGACGCGGCCCGGCGTCGAACGTCTTACCCGATAAGTCCTGCCCGGTGGGCGTAACTGACGATGTCGGCGACAGAACGGACGCCGAGTTTTTCACGGATGCGGGCCAGGTGGGTGCTGACTGTGCTCGGGCTCAGATTAAGCTCGGCCGCGATATCGGACACGACGCGGCCGTTGATGATGAGGACGAAGACCTGGTGCTCGCGGGCGCTGAGCCGCGCGTGGGGCGGACGCTCCGCCTCTTCGCGCTCGTTGACGATCTGGGCCGCCTGGCTCGCCGTCAGGTAGGTCCCGCCCGCGGCCACGCGGCGGACGGCGTCCAGCAGGTCCTCCGGCGGTCGCTCCTTGGAGAGGTAGGCCGCGGCCCCCTCGCGCATGAGGCGAATCGCGTATTGATCCTCTGGATACATTGACAGGATGACGATGGGGAGTGTCGGCCGCAGCGCTCGCAGGCGCCGCAAAACCTCCATGCCGCTGACCCGGGGCAGGGACAGATCGAGCACCAGCACATCCCACTCGCCGCCGGCCTCGGCCAAGAGGAGCACCTGACGCCCATCCGCGGCAGTGCCCACCACCCTCATGTCGTCCGTCGCCGAGATGAGCTGGCGCAGCCCCGCCAGCACCACCGCGTGATCATCTGCCAGGAACACCCGGATCATGGTGTCTCCAGCTGACTGAAGGGCAGGACGCAGTGCACCCGGGTGCCCCCACCCTCCCCAGGCAGGACTCTCAAGGTCCCGCCGAGCGCCCGGGCGCGCTCGCGCATTCCGAGCAGGCCCATGCCGCCGCGGTGACCGTCCGCGGCGCCGATGCCGACGCCGTCATCACAAATCGAGATCTCCACGGCCCGCGCCTGAAAGGATAGGGACACCTCGATCCGGTGCGCGGATGCGTGGCGCGCGGCGTTGGTCAGCGACTCCTGCAGCACGCGGAATGCGGCGATGGACAGCTCGCCATCCAGGGCAGCAGGTTCCTTTCCTTCGATGCGCAGGGTGCAAGGCTGCCCGGTCCGCTCCTGCATGCGCTCCGCCAGCCACTCGGCGGCGGCGCACAGGCCCAGATCATCGAGGATGCGGGGCCGCAGATCGGTGACGATGGCGCGGCTGGTGACCGTCGTGCGCGACAGCAGCTCCTCCAGGTTGGCGAGGTTGGCGCGGATGCTCGCGGGGTCCTGCTCGAAGCGCTGCCGCGCGAAGCGCAGCTCGTAGCGCAGCGCGGTCAGCTCCTGCCCGAGCTCGTCGTGCAGCTCGCGCGAGATGCGCGCCCGCTCTGCCTCCAGCGCCCGCCCCAGGTGCTGCGCGAGCTGGCGCAGCTCCCGCGTCTGCCCCGCCACCTGCTCGGACAGGTCGTCGGCGTTTCGGCGCAGCGCCTGTGCCTGGAAGAAGTGGCTGCGGGTCAGCAGGAACAGCAGCTGCCCGAAGGCAACGCTGCCCACCACGATGAACACCAGGAACCCGAGCGTCGCGGGCAAAAACGGCGAGCGCAACATGGCCGGGTCCGCCGCCAGGTGCCCGAGGATGAGCGAGGCGGCCACCAGGATCGCATAGGCGGCTCGGCGCAGGGGGCGCACGGGAAAGAAGATCGTCAGGGCCACGCACAGGTAGGTGAAGTGGAACCAGGGCGTGTCCAGACCCCCCAGGGTCCCCAGCGAGTAGGACATGGCGAGGCAGGCCAGCGGCCAGGGAGCGAAGAACAGGAGCTGGGCCCGGGGCGAGACCGACTCGCGCCGCCACAGACCGACGACGACCAGGAGGCTGGCGGCGAGCAGCGCGGCGCGCAGCGCGGCGAACGCGGGGAGCGCTGCCGGCAGGCGGTGGAAGACCAGCAGATCGGTCGGCCACCATAAAAGGAGCATGATGACCGCCCACCCCGTCGAGAAGCGCCCGGTGCGGGCCAGGATGAGGGCGATGTGGCGATCCAGGTCGACCTCTTCCTGCTGCGATGGCGAGAACGGCTGGAGCCCGAGGGACCAACCGGTCGCGAAGTTGCGGGTCACGGATGCCATCTCGACATTGTAAACCGGATGCCGGCATGCAGGTGGCGCAGGGTGCAGGATCGAAGTCTCAACGGGCCGCTGGTGTGGGCCCCAGACCCTGCAGATCCTTTCCAGCCAGCAGCAGGTTGCGGCGCAGATGCGTCCGCAGGGCCTTGCTCGGCGGCTGCGGTCCGGCGCCCCCCAGATGGCGCTGCAGCATCGCTTCCATCAGGTAGAAGTACGCTTCGCGCGTCAGCGCAGACGGCAGCTGATGGCTCCCTTTGGCATCGATGAACAAGCTGACATCCTTGCCCAGCGAGCGCAGCGTGGCCGCGTAATGGGTCACGCTGCGGATCGGCACCCGTTCGTCGTCGCCGCCGGCTAGCAGCAGCACCGGTCGGCGCAATTTCTCGGCATTGGCGATCGGTGACTGCGACCGCAAGCGCTCGGCGATAGCCGCATCGGCGGGGTCAAGCGCCAACAGCCGCATGCTGCTCGACAGCGGGATGCCGGACGACAGCTGGTCGCCGCGGCGCGCGTAGTCACGGAGCACCCAGCCAAAGTCCGCCGGTGGCACGGCCGCGACGCCGACCTTGAACAGCTCCGGCTGGAAGGTGACGCCCTGCAGCGTGGAGTAGCCGCCGAACGAGGCGCCGACGATGCCGACGCGACCGGCGTCGCCGATGCCCTGCGCCAGCAGATAGCGCACCCCCTCGACGATGTCCTGCTGCACCCGGCCGTTGCCGAAATCGCCGCCGGCAGCGAGCACATAGTCGCGACCGTGCCCGGTGGAACCGCGGAAGTTCGGCTCGAACACGACATAGCCGCGGTTGACCAGCAGCTGGCTGGCCGCGTTGAACTCGGGCCGGAACAGGTTGAACGGGCCCCCGTGCACGTTGGCGACCAGCGGCGCGCGCGCCGGGTCGACTCCTGCCGGCAGCTGCAGGAAGCCATGCAAGCGCATGCCGTCCGAGGCGCGCCACGAAAACGCGATCTTGCGCGCCAGCGCCGCTTCCGGGATCGCCGCCACCGGCTTGCCTTCGCTCTGGAACCCGAAGTCGTCGAGGATGTCGCGCAGCTCGCCGCTCGCCGGATCGTACAAGTGCAGGCGCTGGCCTTTCATCGACCCGGCGCGATCGTGCACCAGCCAGCGCGCGCCGGGACCGCGACCGACTTCGATGCGCAGGTTGTGCTGCGGGTAGTGTTCCTCTATTGCTGCGACATGGCGCCGCGCGTCCAGCGTCAGTCCATAGTTTGCGGCGACGGTGCTGCGGTAGCTGGCGATGAGCGGCTGGCGCGTCACCGGATCGAGTACGACTTCATCGAGATCGGCTTCGCCGCGCGGATCGCCGTGCACGGTCTGCAGCCGGCCCTGCGCGTCAAGGCGGGCCAGTCGCCGGTACCCGCTGCCCACATCGGTGTTCAGCTGCAGTTCTCCGCCTTCACCGATCGCCAGCAGCGAACAGCGCTGCAGGTTCACGCAGCGCAGAGCCTCGCGCAGACCCTGCGGTCCCACGCGATAGATCACATACAGGTCGCCCTCGGCGCGAGTGACGAAAGCCAGGCGTCCGCGATCGTCGAACTCGAAATCGGTGATCTGCCGCGGGTCTTCGTGCAGCAGGGTCTCGTTGCCCTGCATGTCGATACGGAGCAGACGCCACCGGCGGGGCACGCGCGACCCGAGCGGCGGCGTCTCCAAGACGATGATCGCAGCGGGCAGCACCGGATCGACCGCAGCGAGCTCGCGCTGCGGACGCCCGCCGAGTCTGGCGATGCCACGGGAGCCGGGCTGCCCGTCCACCGCCAGCGCGAACAGCTGTCGCGGCGACTGCAGCAGCAGCCAGCGGCTGTCGCGCGTCCAGGCCAGCCGCGTGGCATCTGCATGCAGGAGTACGCGCTTCGCCGCGCCGCCGGCGGTCGGCAGCAACCAGACGCCGCGACTGCGGCCCTCATCGCGCAGCGCCGCGACCTGCCGGCCATCGGGCGACAGCCAGGCGCCCAGCAAGGTCGACTGCGCGAGGAACTGCACGCGCTCAAACTCCGGGACACGCGGCCTGGCGCGCTCTGCGGCCACGGCGGCGTGCAGCATCGCATCATCGCTCGCGGCCAGCGTGGTCAGCGGCAGCAGGGAGGCGGCCGCCAGCCACACGATCGCAAGCAGGCGCGGGCCAGCCGCCTTGGCAATAGATGCCCGCGTCCCTCGATCACTCGAGAGCTTCAACATGGTCTTCTCCAGCCGGCCGGCGCGAGCGCGGACCGGCAACCGGGTTTTGATTCGTCAGGCGATCGCGAGCCGCGTAAGCTGCAGATCGTCAAGGCGCTCGCGCGGCGGGTGCAGCAGCCACAGGCTGACCAGCGCCGGGACGCTGAGCACGCCGCAGGCGATCACCCAGGCGATGCGCGCCGGCAGCGAAATCGCCACTTGCCGCGTACGCCAGATGGCGACAAGCAGCGACAACAGCATCAGCGCGCCGGCGATGGCCCAGGCGGTGGGCGGAATCGGCTGCCGATCCACGTCCTTGTCCGGTTGATAGGCGGAAAACAGACTCACCGCCGCCCGCTGCACCGCGAACAGCACCGGCGACGGATACCAGTTCTGGTAGCGGTACACGGCGCCATACCCGGAGCTCAGCTCGCGGCGCGCCACAATGGTGACTTGTCCCTGCCCGTCGACCTGAAGGAGCTGCTGGAATGAAGGGCCATCGCCGTTGTGCCGACCGCGCGTGTAGGTGAACGAAATGAGGTAGCCATTTAGCAGCTCCATCAGATCGATACGCTGCAGCGTGCCCGTCCGGCCGGGCACCGGCACGCGATACTGCGGCGTCAGTAGGCCGTCGCCGTTCTGCAGCCCGAACGCGTCGTAGATATACAGGGCGCGATTGCTGAGCAGGGCGACGCGCTCGCCGATGCGCTCAAATCCCGCGATCGTCTCTCCGGCCGGCACGCGAGCGCGCGGCAGGATCAGCTTCTCATCGCCATCGTACTCATAGACCGTGCTGCGATCGAACAGAGTCCCTTTGGGCCCGGGCAACGGCGGCAAGGGGAAGGCGCCATCGCCGTCGACGCCCAGCCGGCCGGCGGCGCGGCCGTCCGCCAGGCTGTGGCCTTCGAAGCGCATGCTGTTGTGGCTGAACACCCAGCGCACGCGCCGGTGCTCATCGTCGAACTCCATCGGCGCGAGGTTGGTCAGCTCGTTGCGCACCGGCAGCCGGCTGACGTTCGAGCGCATCGTGAAGATTTCCGCGATGGCGGCCTGCTCGCGCCACAGCGGGGCCGCCGCAGCGGTGCTCGGCAAAAGCCCGGCGATGATCAGGTCCTTGCCGTCGGCGTTGTCCGCTTCCTTGGCGCTGCCCGGGACCTGCGTGGGGAGGTTGTTGGGATGCGTTCCGTGCATGATCCACACCATCTCCATGCCGAAGCCGAGGATCAGCAGTGCGAACCACGCGGCCCCCTGCAGCGGCGCGGCGGTCGCGATCACGCCCAGCGGGCCAGCCGGCGGCGCGGACAGGTCCGGCTTGAAGGCGAAATAGACCAGGCCCGAAAGCCAGGCCAGCACCATAAGCTGCAGCGCGATGGCGCCGATCCCCACCGCATTGCTGGCGAGCAGCAGCCCCAGGAACACCAGCGCGCAGACGCTGTAGCGCCGGTTCCCGAGCATCGTGTAGCCGCCGGCGCAGTAGCCGCACAAGGCGAGCAATAACCCCGACAGCGCCAGCAGCAGATGACGCGTATCGACAACGCGCGCCGTCATCCATTTCTGCCACGCGGCAATCACCAGCAGCGGCAGCAGCACGGCAATCGCCAACAGCAGCGCTCCAGCAAGAAACAACGACGCCGCGATCTTCCAGTGCGAGAGCGGCCGATGCAGCAGGTTGAGCCAGGCATTGGGACGACGGTAGCCGCCCATCTGGTACAGCCCCAGGAGCAGGCCGGTGAGCACGTAGATGCTGCCGATGACCTCGTAGACCAGCCCGGGCTGCTGCGTCATGTCGACGACCCGCGTCATGAAGCCCATCACCATGAGGTGCAGCGCCGCGTAAGCGATGGCCCAGCTGCGGAAGCGCAGCCCTTCGGCCTTGAACAGATCCAACATTTCGTATTCCTCTAGCTCGTAGTTCCCGTCAGGCTGCTACCGGCGCCGCGTGGTTTTTGGCCAGGAAGCCGTTGATCGCGCGGTCCAGGCTCACCGGCATGCTCTGCACCGAGCGCGCGCCACGGGCACGCAGGAACTCGGCGAACCCCTCGTCCTGATCGAGCACCAGATAGTGGTGCAGGCCGTCGAGCCGCTGCAGCTGCAGGAGGCCGGGCACCGTGGCCGGCTCGGGCCCCTTGAACGGGATGTCGGCGACCCAGTACGTTACGCGCGCGCAGAAGTCGTCGGGCGCCGACATGTTCTTCAGCTGGCCGCGCTCCAGGATGATCAGGTTGTCGGCGACGCGCTCGATCTCGTCCATCTGGTGCGAGCAGTAGATCACCGTGCAGTCATCGCTGGCGTTTCTGTATAAAAGCGATTCGAGGAAGGCGCGCTTGGCCACTACATCCAGGCCCAGCGTGGGCTCGTCCAGCATCAACAGCTCGGGACTCTGCGCCAGCACCAGCGCCAGGTTGAAGCCGGCGCGCTCGCCGCGCGACAGCTGCCCTACTTTCTGCTCCGGCAGCACGTGATAGTGACCGAGCACGCCGGCGAACGCCGCCTCGCTCCAGCGCGGATACTGCCGCCGATACATCGCGGTCACCGCCGCTACGGTGATCCAGCCCGGCAGCATGTGCTCTTCGTTGACGAAGCCGATGCGGCCGCGATCGGCGGGCGTCAGCCGCTGACTGTCGCGATCGAGGATGCGCGCTTCCCCGGCGGTCGGCGGCAGGAAGCCGAGCAGGATGCGGAACAGCGTGGACTTGCCGGCACCGTTGGCGCCGACGATGGCGTGGATGCGTCCGCGCGGCACCTGCAGGTCGAGGTGATCGAGCGCGAGCTTTTTGCCATAGCGCTTGCTCAGCGCGCGGGTTTCGATGACGTAATCGGACATGGTTGCTCCTGGGTCCTTCCGGCGTCAGGCGGTCTTTTTGGGCGCGCAGGCCCGCAGCTCGGTGTCGAGCCGCGCCAGCACCTCATCAGAGGGAACGTCCAGCGCGATCACCTCGTGCACGAAACGGTTCACGGCTTCATCGAAGCGCTTGTCACGCTCGGCGCGGCTCAGGCGCTGGCGCGGCGGCGCGACGAACAGGCCCAGGCCCTGCCGCGACTCCAGCCAGCCTTCGGCCGTGAGCTCGGCGTAGGCCTTGGCGACCGTGTTCGGGTTGATCATCAGCTGCTGCGCCAGGCCGCGCACGCTGGGCAGCTGCATGCCCAGGCTCAGGTCGCCGGTGGCGATCTTGCGGCGCACTGCATCGACGATCTGGCGGCTGATCGGGCGCGGATCGCCGGTGACGATCTCGATCATCAGGGCTTGGGTGCGGGCTATGGACTGTCCCATCTGTACTAGGTGTCTTAGTACAGTAAGTACAGGGCCGAACCCTTGTCAAGCTCCTTTCGGCACCAGCTGCCGGGCCCCTTGTTCGGCACTCCTATCGATCCGCACCGGCCGCACCGAAGCCTTTGCATTGCCGTCACTTCGCCCCGCTGCGGATCGTTTGGTGGTCAGCTTCTCTCGGTGGGTGCGTTATGCGTGAT
>DAOMZC010000136.1:0-10778 GCA_035437965.1 Pseudomonadota bacterium | reverse complement strand
CGAGCTGCACCTGTTCCGCGGCGACGACGCGCCCGGGTCAGTGCCCGAGCTCCGGCGCGCCCGCGGCGAGCGCATGCGGCACCGCCTGCGCATCGGCCCGGCCGAGACCCCGGCGGTGCTGGCCGAGCTGTCCGGCTGGGCCGGCGGGCAGGACGTGAGCGCGCTCGGTCCGGCGGTGGACGCGGCGCTGGCGGCGGCGGCCGGCTGGGCCGATGGGCACGAGACGCTCGCCGCGCTGCGCGACAAGCTGCGCGGCTTCGACCTGGAGCCGCGGCTCCAGCCCCTGCTCCCGGGCCTTGGTCCCGAGCTCGCCCACCACCTGCAGCGCAGCATCGCCCGCCGGGCGCTGCTCGCCAGCCTGCTCCGCGACGCCGAGCGCGCCCTGACCGACCCGACGCTGCGGACCCTGGTGAACGCGCGCCAGGAGCGCCTGGGCCGCGAGCTGTTCCTCGAGCTGCTGGTGCCGGTCGAGGACGCCGGCGCCAGCGGCGATCAGGTCATCGACGCCATCACCAGCGCCTGCCCGCCGGGCATCGAGGCCACGGTGATGGGCATGCAGAACATCAAGGGCACGGGCCTGGACTTCGTCTATCGCTGGATCCGCTACGACGAAGTAAACACGCTGGTCGAGCGCCTCGGCCGCGCCGACGCCAGCGAGGCGCGCAGCCTGGCCGCAGCTCTCGCCGCGCGCACCGACTTCGGCATGCTCGACTCGGCGCTGGCGGCGGACGCGGTGGCGGCGGCGGCGACCCGGCTCGCTGGGGCCACCGGCGCCGATTTCCTAAGTCGCACCGCGGGGCGCCTCAAGGAAGTGGCCGACCGCTGCCAGCAGGCGCTCAAGGCCGGCCAGCGCAAGCAGCGCAAGCTGCTCACCCGCACGGTGGAGAAGGCCCTGGATACCCTGGACGAGGTGCGCCGGCGCTTCAAGGCCGAGTCGCTGCTCGATGCGCTCGTGCACCACGAGATCTCGCACGAGCGCGCCGCTCTGGAAGCGCGCCGCCTGGTCGAGCGGGAGAAGAAGGGCTGGCTGCGCAAGGCCGGACAGTAAACCGGCAGGCGCGGACCGCGACAGCGGCTGGCTGCGCAAGGCCGGACAGTGCGCTGGGAAGCGCGCGGCACCGACGGCGCGCCGGCTACTGGCTCATTGCCGCGCCGATGGCTCCGTAAAAGACGCTGCGCAGGCTGCTGTAGCGCGACTCGGAGCTCAGAAGATCCGCCTTGATCTCGTTGCTCATCTCAAGCTGAAGTCCGCCGTCCAGGTCCGCGGTCCGGTTCACCAGGTTCGCCCGCGCGTTGCCGACGATGCCGCTGCAGTCGGCGCCCGCGACCGGCGTCGCCGTGGCCGCATCCACCGCGCGCAGCGTATAAAGCGAGAAGCGCGACCGGTTCTGCTTCACCGAAGCGATGAACGCCTGGACCTGCGCCGCGTTGGATCCGCCGACGCAGATGGTGCCGCGGGAGTTGCCGCGGTCCGGGCTGTAGCCGTGGATCGACAGGGCCTTCTTGTGGCGTGCCACCAGGGCCACCGCCTTGGGATCATCGAAGTTGGTGGCGGTGATGTGGAAGCGCTCGAAGTCGGTCAGCGTGCCCAGACAGCTGGCGCTGCCGTGCGCGGAGAAATCGTAGGAGCTGTAGCCGAAGTGGTCGCTCACCGCGCGCGCGAGCTCGCTCGACAGCGGCTCGATAAGGCCGCCGTGGAAGGAGAGGACGACGACCTCGCTGGTCCGCGCCCGCACCGACGTCTCGTAGTCGCGCCCGCTGATGCAGCGGGTCGAGCCGGTCAGCGAGGGCGAGCTGCAGTTGCCAAGGACGAAGCAGTGATAGTAGTCGGATGCGCCGTTGGTCAGCTCGCTGTGCAGCTCGGCGTAGGCCGGTTGCTCGCCCGGACTGTCGCTCCCCGGCTCGATGCCGAGGGAGGGGTCCGCATTGCCGCAGCCAAGAGCAGTAAGAGCGAATAATGCGAACAAGCCTCTAGCGTTCATCCATACTCCTTCGTGAAGCGGTTCGGCGCGGCCAACGGCCGCCACACAATCAATCAACACATGTAAACAGCATTGATTGAACAACAAGCTATGTAGCAACACACCACAGATCCAAGTCATCGAACTAATCTGCGCTTGGTTGCTACACACCTTGACCAGACGCTGGAGCTCAATAATCGATAAAGCCGTGTAGCGAGCCGGTCCACGGGACCGATCGCAGCCTTACCGAGCGAGCCCAGCGACGTCCTCCCCAGGCGCCGCAGGTCCGACGGGTACTTGGCTGGTCAGGCAGTCACTTCAGCCGCTGATCAAGCTCAAGTACAACGTCGATATTGAATACTCCAGTCTAGTCTGTCCAGGGGAAAATTTAGTAATAAATTACCCACATAGACGGCAAATATTTTCCCCAGCGATTTCGGCTGGATATTTTTACCCACATTTTATGATACGTATCGACATATGTAAGATTACGACGCCGCGCCGCCAGAGACGGGCGGGCGCGGCCCCAGGTGCCGGGCTTTCCACGGCGCCGCAACGGCGGCGCGGCCGGGTGGAAATCGGCGGGCGGCCGCGGCGACAAGGCGAACAGGCCGCGGTGACCGGTTCGGACTGGAAGCGGCGACGCAGCGCTGGTTCTTCGTCGGAGGCGCTGGAAGCGCGCTGGAAACGTCTGCCGCAACGCCGACTTGGCGGGGGGAGCGCCGGATTCCGTTCTTCCGAAGTCACAAGGAGTGTCCAGAAGATGACTCCCGAAGATGTGCTGCGCCACTGAGCTGCAACCTGCTGAGCGTGCTGTGCGCCTGCGCCCGCGTGAGTCACTTTGTGCTGCCAGCGCTCGCACCTCACCGAGAGAGGTGGAGCTCAACACTAGGTATTCTGCTAGGCATCGCTCTTGCTGTAGTGCGTGCCATCAGCCGGTGCTCAGCACACGCGATCTGATTTAGAAGGCAGCACATCTTCAGGAGGCGCTAATGCGTACGTTTTCTCTTCTCCGTTCCGAGCTCCCCCGTACATTCCGCTGGGCCGTGCTCGCACTCGGAGTTGCCGTTCCCGCCTGCTCGGACTCCAGCTCGCAGACCGACGCGCCGGGCCCCGGTGTCATGACTCCCGATAACGGCCCGGGCATGCCTGCCGATCCCGGTCCCTCGGAGTCGGGAATGGATCCGCTGCCGGACCCGATGGATCCGCCGCTCGGCTCCTCGCCCTTCGAGCCGCCGGCAGAGGTGCAGGGAACCGAGACCCCGATACCCGCCACGTACTGGCCGCTCGGCGTCGAGCAGGGGGTGGTCGATCCGGAAGAGAACCTGCGTGCGGTGATTACGTTCCAGCTGCGCAACCAGGCCGAGCTCGAGTCGCGCATCGCCGCCATGTACAACCCCGCCTCGCCGCAGTTCCGCCGCTACATGACGGTCGCGGAGTTCATGGACAAGTACGCCCCGGCGCAAGAGAGCGTCGACGCCACCGCCGCCTGGCTCACCAGCAAGGGGTTCAAGGTCGCGCTCACGGCGCGCAACCGGCTGATGCTGTTTTACACCGGCACCGTGGGGCAGTGGAACGACGCCTTCGGGGTGACGCTCCATCACATGAAGCGCTCCCCGACCACCGTGCGCGACTGGTCGTACGCGCCGATCACCCCGGTCGATGTGCCGCAGCCGCTCATCGGCAAGGTCAAGCGCGTGCTCATGCCCGATGTCGAGGTCCCCGGCGACAAGCTGCCGCCCGAGACCGCGCCCACCCTCACGACCCCGCCGGACGAGGTGACGACCAAGCTCACGCCGTCGCAGCTCGCCAGCGCCTACGGCATAAATGAGCTGTATGCGAAGGGCTATAAGGGTGCCGGCATGACGATCGGAGTCATCGGCGCCACGACGTTCCGCGTCTCGGATGTCCAGTCGATGTGGCAGTCGTTCGGAATAAGCCGCAAGACCCCGACCGTCATCGAGCCCATGGAGCCGATGTACACGCGCGGTCTGGAGACGGCGCTGGACGTCCAGCTTGCCGGGGCGATTGCGCCCGAGGCCGAGGTCATCTTCTACGGCGGGCCCAATACCTCGGACACGACCCTCATCTACGTCTTCAACGAGGCGATCGCGGCGAACCAGGCGCAGGTCCTGTCGGACTCCTTCGCCCACGCCGAGGCGACCTCGCCGGCGCCGGTGGCGCGGGCTTATAATGAGTCGGCGATGATGGCGGCGGCGCTCGGCATCACCATCCTGTCGGCCTCCGGGGACTCGAATCAGGTCGACATGCCCTCCAACTCGCCGTACGTCACCGCGGTGGGCGGCACCAACGTCGAGCTGAATGCGGACGGGAGCTGGAAGCACGAGCAGAGCTGGGAGCTTGGCGGCTGCGGCCGGTCGCGGGTGTTCGCCATGCCGAGCTGGCAGCAGGGCGAGTACGCCAAGGCCAACGGCCGGCGCACCGTGGCGGACGTCGGGGTGGTGGTCGGCCCGTCGTGGGTCAAGTTCCTCGGCAAGTGGACCTACGCCGATGGGACCTCGGGCTCGACGCCGGTGTTCGGGGCGCTGCTGCTCCTGGTCGATCAGGCGCGCAAGGCGCAGGGCAAGCCGCCGATTGGCTTTATCAACTCGCTCATCTACAAGCACGAGGCGACGCGCGGCGCCTTCCGCGACATCGTCGACCAGGGCTACGGCGGCTGCGCGACCGCGGTTGGCTACGATCTGGCGACCGGCGTGGGTAGCCCCAAGGCGGCGGAGCTCGCGGCGGCCATTCCGTAGCCCCTGGTAGAGTTACGAGGTGTGCGCAGCGGCTCAGTGAGTCACTTTTGACACAGTCTCCGCCGGGACAATCCCCAGTCTAAACCAGCGTTCCTTCCTCGCACCGGGCGGCCTCCCCTCCCCTGCAGCTCGGCGATTCTATTGCGAATATTCTTGCCGCCGGGCACCGCACCGCGCCAGGCGCCGCTGCACGGCCTGCGCGCCCACCTCGGTTTCTCCTCGCTCATCGCCTCCACCGGTGTGTCACAAGAGCCCCTGCGGGCTCGGGCAGCACAAGGATCACATGCGCGTACTCGGCTTGGTACGCAACTTGCGAATGCTCGGAGTGATTGACTCAACGATGCTGGGGGGCATCGTCGAGGTGACCGCCCCCGAGTTATCCCAGCTTGGGATTTCCTCGGGGGCTGCTCGTTGAGGGGGGCTATGTCTGGACCGCTTAGAATTTTCCCTGCCTATGGTCTTGATAATTCCTTACTCACTGCGGTGCTGGTCGGGCTCTATATCCGCTTTGCCTTCAATGAGTGGCTGGGCTGGGTCTTCTCCGGCCTCGTAGTGCCCGGCTATCTGGCCGCCATCATCCTTTTGCGCCCGGCCTCTGCCTTCATGATCGTCATCGAAGCGGCGGTGACTCTGCTCGCGGTGCGCAGCGTGGCTTATCTGATGTCGCTGACCAAGCTCGGCACGCCAATGTTTGGCCGCGACCGCTTCGTCTGGCTGGTCGTGGTCGGCGTCGGTGTGCGCATCTTGTTCGAGGTCCACCTGGCCCCTTTTGTCGAGTCGTGGTTCCGCGCCCGTCAGGGCTGGGACCCGGGCGACAGCTTCGGACTTTACGGCATAGGTCTGGTGCTGGTGCCGCTGCTCGCCAACGCGTGCTGGAAGCCGGGCCTTGTCCGCGGCGGATTCCAGCAGGTGGTCTGCACCGGCGCGACGTACTTCCTGTTGCAGCTGCTGCTGACGACGACCAACCTCTCCTTTGCCGGGGTGGCGGAGAACTTCGATCAGATCGCGCTGCAGCTAAACTCAAGTCCCAAGGCGTATCTGCTGCTGCTCACCGGAGTGCTGCTGGCCTCGCGCGCCAACCTGCGCTTTGGCTGGGACACCAGCGGCGTCCTCATTCCCGGACTCATCGGCCTCAGCTTCTTCGCGCCCACCAAGGTCCTGGCGACCGTCGGAGAGTCGCTGGTCATCGCGCTCGCCGCCTATCTGTTCGTTCGCCTGCCGCGGGTGCGTGACTGGAACCTCGAAGGACCGCGACGGGTGGTCATGCTGTTCTCGCTTGGCTACGTGGTGAAGTCGATCATCATCGCGGTGTTCGGAGCGACCATCCCGAGCTTCACCGCGACGGAGCTGTTCGGAATCGGGTACCTTTTACCGAGTCTGTTGGCGCTGAAGATCTGGCAGCGGCGCAACCCGGCGACCGTGCTCGTGCCCACGCTCACCCTGTCGCTGGCCGGCTTCACCTTCGGCTCGCTCATCGGCTATCAGCTGGTGGTGGGCAACACCCTGCTGCAGGCGCAGCGGGCGGCGACCAGCCGGGACACCGAGGCGTGCGCCAGCGCGGACTCCCTCCTCTCGGAGGTCCGGCTGGCGCGGGCCCGCGGCGCGCGCAAGCTGCCCAGCCCCACCGCGCTGCGCATCACCGGCACCGAGCTCGGGTCGCTCAAGGACATGGTGGTGCGGCTGCGCGCCCTGACCGCGCAGGGGGTCACTAGCTGCCCGCAGCTGGCGGCGCAGCTCAAGCCGAGCCGCCTCGGTCTGCGGCTGCAGGCGGCCACCGCCCCGTCGGGAGAGCTCTTCTTTACGCTGCGCGAGCGCGCCGAGGATGCCGACCACCTGCGCGGCTTCGGACTCATCGCGGTGGCCGCCAAGCCGCACGGTGGGCCGCTGCTGGTCGTCGAGCGGCCGGGCGAAGATCTGACCGACATGGGAGCCCTGGTCGGCCTGTCGGAGCGGGTCGCCGCCGATGCGCTGGTGGTAGGCGGGCTGCCGCTGCCGGCGCTCGGGCGCGGCGATGTGCGGCGCGACGCCGATGTGCCGCTGCGCGCGGCGATCCAGGCGTTCAGCGGACCGGTGATCAAGATCCAGTCCGGCCGTTTTGCGCAGCCGCAGCTGAGCGGTCCGGTTCCCGCCGGCCTTGCCCAGGCGCTGGCGGCGAAGCTCGGGCCGATCGTTCGCACAGATCAGGAGCTGCCGAGCGCCGAGCTCCGCTTGCCGCCGGCGAGCGAGCAGTCCCTGGCCGCGGCGCTGCTGCCCGAGATCGGACAGTTTGAGAGTCCGGGCACCTGGCTCGCCGCGCTGCTGGCGGTGCCGCAGCCGACGCCGGCGGGCCCGCACGCGCCGGCGACCGATCAGCTGCTCGCCGAAGAGGTCATCCGGCCGCTGGCGCGGGCGCACGAGCCTGCGGAGCTGTTGCCGCTCGCCCGTCGGGTGGCGGGAGCCGCCAGCGAGCTCGGACTCAAGGTCGCCCTGATCTCCGGGGCGCGGCCGCGCATCGCCCTGTCCGGCAACGGCGAAGGTCTGATCCTGTCGCCGGGCGCTCCCGCCGGGGCGCTGCTGGAGGTCGTCAGCCGCCGCCGCGGAGTGGCCGAGCTGGCGACTGGGCTGCTCGATGCGCGCGATGCGCACGCGCTGCTCATCTCGGTGTCGCTGCCGGGCACCGCGGACCCGGGACCGCTCGGTCGGGTCGCGGCGCCGATCCTGGCGCTGACGCCGCCGCTGCCGCAGGTCATCTTGATCCGCGCCGGACTCACCGCGACTCCCGACTGCAGCATCATCACCGATCCGCTGCCGGCGCGCGCAATCAACTCGCAGCTGGCGCAGCAGCTGGAAGAGACGCTCAAGATGTTCGGCATCAACTCCGAGCTGCGCAATCAGTACGATGTAGATACAGTAGAGCCGCCGAGTCACCTGGTAAGCCTGCTGCGCGTCCGCGCTCAGGGTGAGTTCGTGACGCTGCGCGTGGGCCCGGAGGTGCGTGAGCGCTTCCGCCCGGAGCCGCTCACTCCCGCGCAGCTGCTCCTTTTCACTCGGCTCGGCGTCCAGACTGTGCACGGCCCGCTGAGCGAGACGCTCGGTGCCGCGTGTGCTGAGCCCAGGCTCAACAGTGTCCCAGAGGAGCTCATGAGCGATGCGCGGACCTTCGCCATCAGCCGTCACCCGGCGCTCATCGAGCGGCTCGCCGCCCGCGCCCAGGAAAAGCAGTTCCGCCTGCGCGTCGTCGACGATCAGCGTCAGGGCGAGGCGTACCTGCTCCTCCACGGGGAGCGCGGCGCGGCGGCGGTCAGCTTCCGACCGCAGAAGACTCCCTCTGTAACCCTCCGCTGCGGCCAGGACCTCGCGGCACAGATTCTGCAAGCTCAATCAGTAGGAGCCCAGAGTATCGAGGTACAGAAGCCATGACGAAGTTAATTACTACTGTTTCACTGCTCGCGATTTTGACTCTGCTTGGATGGCGCGCCTATCCGCGCCTCCTGGAGGCCGGCGCCCAGGTAAATCAGGGGCCGCTGTTTCATGACGTGGCGGCCGGCAGCACGGCCAACTTCGCCGTGCACGGGGCGACCGAGGTGCACCTGATCAGCCACTTCGTCCTGCCGCGGACCCCGACCCAGAAGTCCAGCTACGCGCTGCAGGTGGCGTTCGTCGCCGCCGATGGGACGGTGCGCAAAGAGAGCCCCGCCAACCTGTCGATCGCGCCCACCGCGACGCCGTCCACCCTTCCCGATGGCTCGACGGTGGCGCAGGAGCGCCTCTTGTCCTTTGTCCTGCCTCCGGACACCGCGTTCCTGCAGATCGGCTGCGCGGACGGGCGGGTCCTCCTGCGCGCCAACCGCATCGCCGCGACCAAGGCGTCGCGGGAAGCGGTGCTGGAGCGCAGCGGCATGCCGGCCACCTGGTTTGCCAAGGAGGAGCTGGAGGGGCTGCGCTCGCACGGCTTTGTCCCGCTGCCGGTCCTTGGCGATCTGCCGACCGTCAAGCTGACGCCGGCGCTGCTCAAGAAGGTCGACGCCGCGGGCAAGGACGCCGAGAGCCTGGACGGCCTCCTGCGGCTGGCCGCCCATCGCGCGATGGTGGTCAACGTCATCGGTCCGGGCAGCCTGAAGATCGCCCTGGCGGGACGGCTGGGAAGTGATGATCAGCCGCAGTTCCAGGTCGAGCACATCGGACCGGGAAGCACCGGCCGCGCCGCGGTGAAGGGCGGCCTCGCCGCGCTCGAGCTGCCCGCCGGACCGAGCAGCGTCATCGTCCGCTCGCTCGACAACCAGGAGACCCTGCTGCAGCTGGAGTCGAAGAAGCTGCGCGCCTTGGGCCGGACCGATGATCGCATGGAGCCCGCCGCCCGCATCGGCAGCGCCTGGCGCCTCACCGCCGACAAGGTGATCCGCTTCCCGATGTACGGCCAGAAGGACCGCCCGACCCCGGTGCGGGTGACCGCGCACGCCCTCGACCTGGCGGCGGACAAGGACCTGCGCTGGCGCTTCCTCGATGAGAGCGGTGAGTCGCTCCTGTCCGGAGCGCTGCAGCTGAGCACCGATGTGGATCCGTTCTCGGGCGTGCTTGTGGATGAGGAGCCGACCGACATTGGTCTGGCCAGCCGCACGTTCCTCGTGCCGCCGCCGGGGACCAGCGTGCTGGAGCTCGCCGCTCCCAATGCCCTGGTCGAGGTCGACGCGCTTTTGGAAAAGGGAGCGGTGGCGCAGATGCTGCCGCCGTTCGACATGGCGCTCGGGCCCGAGCTGCACTGGCAGGATGCTCCGGTGCTCGGCGCGCGCTGGGTCATGCTGCGACCGCTGGAGACCCAGAGCGAGAAGCGCCTGCTCTACGCCAAGGTGCTGCGCACGCCGCGGATCGAGCCGATCGCGCCGCTCCCCCAGGGGCCGTGGATGCCGGTCATGCCGCACGGCACCGTCAAGAAGCTGCCGATCCTGGAGGCGGTGCAGGACCCGACCCCGGACAAGGAGCCGCAGGCGCTCATCCGGACCCACCACACGACCTCGATCGTGGTCGGCGATGAAGGGAAGAACGCCCGCCGGGTCGTCCTGACCTGCGACATCCCGGGCAAGCTCGGGGGCGAGCTGACCCTGCGCCGCAACGGCCAGATCCTGGCCAGCGCGCCGATCCTGACCAGCGCGGTGCGGCTTACCGCCAACGCGCCGGCCGGCACCTCGCGCATCCGCGTCGAGGGTCCCACCAAGGGTCACTGCACGATCGCGGCGCGGCTCCTTGCGCACCCGCTGACCGTGAAGCGCAGCATCTTCCTGGCTTCGCACCGCGGTCTCAAGGTGCACGTGCGCACCAAGGGCACGGCGCCGGTGCGGCTGCACTATGCCATCTACACGACGCCGGAGCGCGCCAACAAGGAAGCCGCGGTCGCGGTGACGGTGGACGGCGGCGCCCCCAAGCGGCGGGCCGGCAGCGCCACCGCGGCGACGCTCGGCCAGGCCTATCAGGTCCTGCCGCTGGCGCCGGTCAGCCTGCAGAGCCCGGAGCTGCCGACCGGCAGCACGCTGCGGCGGGTCGCGGTCGCGGCGGTGCAGCTCGGCGATGATCTGCCGCGCGGGCACCACCGGGTCAAGGTGCGCGTGATGTCGCCCGGTCGCTACTGGGCGCGCTTCTGGGTGCAGGGAAAGAAGCCGGTCGCAGAGGCTGCGGAGTCCTTTGTGAGCGCCGACCCCGCCGATCAGGTCGAGGTAGAACAGTGAGTCGAGCCCGTCCCCGCTTACCGTCCCTATTTCTGAGCTTGTGCCTTTGCGTCGGTCCCGGACAGTGGCTCGCCTGTGGAGCCTGCGCCGAGAAGAGCTACTTCATGAAGTCTCTCCCCGAAGAAGACCTGACCCTGCTCCTGCGCAGCGCGCGAGAGCGCAACCGTCCCTACAAGGCCCCGCCGCCCAAGGAGCTGCTCCAGACCGCGGCGGCGGGGCACGCCCTCATCCAGGAAGCGCTGACCGAGCGCAGCCACCGCGCCGCCCGAATGTGCGGCGCGGCGCGTTTCGAGCTCGCCCGCACCCGGCTCGGCGACGCCCCGGCGATTGCGGTGCGCGAGGGGCCGTTCAGCCGGCGC
>DAOMZC010000135.1:0-10866 GCA_035437965.1 Pseudomonadota bacterium | reverse complement strand
ATGCTGGCCGGGACCTCGGCCGAGCCCACGGCGCTGCGCACCTACAAGCCCTGGCACATCGTGGTGCCGGCGCGCCTTGGCAGCTCGGTCGCAGGCCGCATGGGCTGCAACGACGTGAAGTCCGAGCGCTCGCTCATCGAGCGCGCTGGCTGGGACCGCCAGAGCAAGATGTTCCCCGACGGCGGACCGCGCGATATCGAGATCGACTTCCCCACCCGGGCGCAGGTCCAGAGCGGCAAGCTCGGGTTCAAGGACTGGCCGATGGTGAGCGTGGCGGTGCCCATCGGCACCTCGACCGAGCCGGGGCTGGCGTGTCCGTTCGTGACCGGCAGTGGGGCCAAGTTCCCGCATTTCCCCGGCGATCCCAACGCCACCTTCCAGTTCCCGGCGCAGTCGTGGCTGCGCGGGCTGCTCGGCGGCTACCTCGACGGCGGCGACGTGCCGGTGACCACCGACCCGACCAAGTGCCCGGCGCTTTTGACGACCACCAAGCAGTGCTCGATGACGATGCCGTGCGAGGCCCCGGGCGAGGTCTGCTCGGCGACCGGCACCGCCACTGGCACCTGCCTCGGCCCGGTCCCGGTCTGCCCGCTGATCAACGACCTGTACGTGTCCACGGCGGAGGCGCCCATGCCGACGGACACCAACCTGAACGACCCGCTGCCGAGCGGCAAGGTCACGCTGAAGGATCGCGTGGATCCCACCAAGACCCGGGTCGCCGATGCGCTGGCCATCTTCGCCGCCGTGCCCGGGCAGCCGGGCTACTCACCGGTGTGCCGCGTCCATTACTTCGATCCGACCAAGCTGACCTGCGGTCGCGAGGAGACCGAGATGGTGGCGCCGCGACCGCTGTGCACCGCGGCCGAGATCGCCGCCACTCCCACCGCGCTGGTGGCGACGCGCGACGTCTTCGTGCACTGCCTGTTTCAGAGCGCCGCCGCTCCCAAGTCCTAGGCAGCGCCCAGGCAGCTACCAAGCCAAACCCTAAACAAAATACGAACCGGAGCGGGTCCTGTCACCTGCGGCACCCCGCCGCTGGCGCGTCGAGGCCCCCGCCTCCGGCGCCACCCACTCCTAAGTGAACCTTACGGGCTTCAGCTGGGGCGCTGCCGCGCCTTGATGTGGTCGCGGGCGAGGATCACGCAGTAGGTGAAGGCGGTCAGCACCGCGACCAGCAGCGTCGCCAGCGGCATCTCCAGCTGGTGCGCGAGCGGCCGCGCCAGCCGCCCATAGCACAGCGGGATGTGCACCGCGTACGCCAGCAGCGAGCCGCGTCCCAGGCGCACGAGCCACGTCACCGCCGGGTGCTCGCTGGCCTTCTGCCGCGCCAGCAGGCCGGCCACCGCCAGGCTGCCGAGGAGGACCGCCAGCGCGCGGGTGCACCCCTCAAGAAAGTTCCACACCACCGCCGGATGGCTGCGCGACAGCTTCCCCCCGAGCAGCGCCAGCGTGACGCCGGTGAGCTTCTGCCACACCGGCACCAGCGCCACCAGCAGCAAGAGCCCCACGAGGCCGAAGCCGACCGTCGGCGACCGCCGCTTCATCGCCGCCCCGACCGCCACCCCGACGGCGGTGAAGCCGCACAGTGGGAACAGCGGGAAGCGGGTGTAGCCCGGCACATCGACGAGCAGCGCCGTCGGCACCGCCAGCCAGTCGGGCAGCGGCGGCAGCCACCGCCCGGCGGCCAGCCCGGTGAGCAATGCCGCCAGCGAGAGCGCCGCCGCGCGGAGCCCCAGGTGACTGCGCCCGACGAGCAGCCACGTGCACAAGAGCAGCGACAGCCCGATGCAGTGCAGGATGTCGGCGCGCAGCAGCGCCTTTGGATCGAGCCGCCCCTCAATCAGGGTGTAGATCAGGCTCACCAGATAGCCGTAGCCGACGACCTGCAGCGCCCGCCGCGCCAGGCGCCCCGTAGCGGCCCCGCGCGCCGGGTTGTAGCCGAAGCAGAGGCCGATGCCAGCCAGCAGCAGGAACAGCGGCGCCGGGATGTTGGCGAAGGCCCGGCTCAGCGCGTAGCCCCAGCCGGTCTTGGCGGCGGGCGACGCCCAGCCGTCCAGGGCGTGGGTCTGGATCATCAGCACCACCGCCACCCCGCGCGCGAGGTCGATGCCGATGTTGCGCGCCGCCGGCGCCGCTGCCGCTACCGGAGGCTCCGGCTTTTCAGTGCTGCCCACGCCACCGCGCCTTTCTGGCGGCTCACTTCTTCTTCGCCAGCCGCACCACCACCTCCTCGATGCGACGCTCGGTGGCGGCGACAATCTCGATGGTGACGTTGCCCAGGGTCACGATCTCACCGACCTTGGGGATGTGCTTTACCTGATCGAGGATGAGGCCGCCCAGCGACTCGTAGTCGTCGGACTCGGGCAGCTCCAGCTGCAGCTCCTTGTTGACCTGGGCGACCGCGATCCGCGCCTGCACCCGGTAGCTGCCGTCGCGCTGGCGGGCGATGGTGGGCGGCGCCTCGTCGTACTCGTCGTTGATCTCGCCGACGATCTCTTCCAGGATGTCTTCGACGGTGACGATGCCCACGGCGCCGCCGTACTCATCGACCACCACGGCCAGGCCCTGGCGCATGCGCTCAAGCCGCGCCAGCAGGCTCATGACCTGGCTCGACTCGGGCACGAACAGCGGCGTCCGCGCGAGCTCGCCGGCCTTGGCGTTGCGCGGCGCCTTGAGGACGTCGAAGGCGTGGACGAAGCCGATGATCTGGTCGAGGCGGTCGCGGTAGATCGGGATGCGGCTGTACTTCTTGTCGGCGATCTCGCGCGACAGGTCGGCCACGGTCGCCGACTCGGGCAGGGCGACCACGTCGGACAGCGGCACCATGATGCCGTAGACCTGGATGCTGGCGAAGTCGAAGATGCGCGAGATCATCGACCGCTCACCCTCGGTCACATCCGACGGCAGGGCGGGCAGGCTGGGGTCGGCGTTGAGCTCGGGGCCAAGGTTTACCAGCGACTCCACCTCCTCGCGCGTCACCAGCTTGTGGTGCACGTCGATGCCCAGGCGCTGCGAGACGGTCGCCGAGACCCGCGCCAGCACTGAGACCAGCGGCAGCAGCGCCTGCATCGCGCCGCGGAGGATGTAGGCCATCACCGGGGCCAGGGTGTTGGCGTACTGGCGCACGATCGCCTTGGGGACGATCTCGCCGAAGATCACGATGACCGGCGTGAGGCCCAGGCTCAGGTACAGCTCGACGTGGGCCGGGTGGTAGCGGTGCAGCCACAGGGTGAACACGACCGTGGAGGTGACCACCGCCAGCTGCGTCCCGATGAGCGTCGTCGCCAGCAGCCGGTGCGGCGAGGTCAAGAACTCCTCGACGTAGGCAGCGCCGCGGTTGCCGGCCTCGGCCAGGCGGCGGATGTGGGCGCGATCGGCGCTGACGATGGCGATCTCGGTGCTCGAGAACAGCGCCTCCAGGATCAGGCACACCAGGCCCACCGACAGCGGCAGGATCATGAAGACCCCTGCGGCGGCGCGGCGGCCGGCGCCATGATCGGCTGCGGGCCCGACGGCAGCGACTCCGCCAGATCGCCGAACAGCGAGTGCAAGAGATCCTCCATCGTCAAGAGGCCGGCGAGCCGCCCGTATTCGTCGACGACCATCGCAATCATGGTCTTGCGTCGCTGGAACTCGCGGAACACCCGCTCGCACTTGGCGCGCTGCGGCACGAACAGCGGCGGGTGGAGCAGATCCGACAGCGGTCGTCCCTCGAGGTCGCCGTAGCTATAGCCGACCAGGTCCTTGGCGTACAGGATGCCGACGATGTTGTCGCGGCGCCCGCGGTAGATCGGCACCCGCGAGTAGCGCTGGCGCGACACCGCCTCGACGATGCGGAGCAGCGGCATGTCCTGCGGCAGGGCGAACACCGACCGCTCCGGGGTCATGAGCTTGCCGACGGTGAGGTCGCCGAAGTCGAGGACGTTGTGGATGAGCTTGCGCTCGGTGCCCTGGATCTCGCCCTCGGCGCTGCCGATGTCGACCAGGGTGCGGAACTCGCGCTCGCTGAGCACCGGTGCCGCCTCGGTGTGGCGCGCCTTGCGACCCAGCAGCAGCAGCAGGATGCCGTCGGCCAGGGTGCTGATGATGGTGCGCGGCACCCACAGGATCCAGGTGAGCACCACCGTCGGCCGCGAGACCACGCGCGCCCACCGCTCGGCGAGCTTGATGCCCACCGTCTTGGGGATGAGCTCGCCGAAGGTCACCAGCAGCGGCACCGTCAGCAGCGTCGCCACCAGCGCGATCGCCGCATCGCGTGAGCTGGCGCTCAGCACGTCCACGCGGTTACTCAAGCGCTCGGGCAGGCTGGCGAACAGGCGCGTCACGGCCTCGGTCATCGCCGACGACAGGAGGATGTTGGTCAGCTCGTTGCCGAGGATGATGGTGGTGATGAGGCGGCGCGGGTCGCTGAGCAGCCACACCACCCGGGCGCTCGCCGGGTCGGTGGCCGCGGTCTGGCGCAGCGCCTCCCGCCGCGGGCGCGACAGCGACAGGAGCGCCGTCTCGGTGCCCGAGAAGAACCCGGCCGACAGGAACAGCGGCACGAGGATCGCTGCGTGCGACAGCATCATGAACAGCGCGCTGGGCTGGCTGCTCGGGCCGGCTGGGCTTATGGAGTCAGGGGTCATCGGCGGACACTAATGGCGCGGCAGGGCGGGGAGGAGCAAGTGAAAGATCGCGCCGCGGTCGGGGCCGTTCTCGATCCAGACCCGCCCGTGATGGGCATCAATGTACTTGCGCACGAGCGAAAGTCCCAGCCCGGAGCCCTCGTACTCGCGGGTGGCGGAGTTGTCGACCTGATAAAACAGGTCGAAGACCTTCTCGTGCAGGTGCGTCGGGATGCCGATGCCGCTATCGAGCACCGAGAGCTGCACCTTGGGGGCGCTGCCCTCGCGGTTCTCGGCGCAGATTGCGACCTGGCCGTGCTCGGGCGTGAACTTTATCGCGTTGGCCAGTAGGTTCACCAGGACCTGGCGCAGCTTGTCGCGGTCGCCGTCGACGAGCAGCAGGTCGTCGGGCAGGGTGGCGGTGATGTGGGTGCGCTTGCGGCGGCACTGCGGCGCCACGGTGCTGATGACCTCGGTGCACAGGGCGCGCAGGTCCACCGCGGTGCGGGTAAGCTCGACGCCCGCCGCTTCGATGCGCGAGACGTCGAGGAGCTTGCTGATGAGCCCGAGCAGCTGATCGCCCTTGTCCATCACCGTCTGCAGGTACTCGCGCTGCTCCTGCGACAGCGGGCCGGCCAGGCCCTCCATCAGCATCTCCGAGTAGCCGAGCACCGAGGTGAGCGGCGTGCGCAGCTCGTGCGAGACGGTGGACAGGAAGCTGGCCTTGACCCGATCCGAGTCCTTCATCCGCTGCACCGCCTGCTCCAGGCGGTGGTTCTTCAGCTGCAGCTCGCAGTAGGACTCTTCGACGTGGGCCAGGTGCACCCGGGCGGTCAGGGTCCGGCGCAGGGCGCCGCGCAGGAGCGTCTCGCACAGGCGGATGACGTAGTGGGCGGTGCGCAGGCTGCGGGTCCGGCCGTCGGGGCCGGGCAGGGCGCTGCAGATGATGCGGCCCAGCTGCTCGCCGTCGTGGTAGACGGCCGAGCACAGGTACTGGCGGCCGCTCTCCTGCACGTACCACGGCGTCGACTCGGGCGGCGCCGCCAGCACCACCGGCGGCGGCGGCTCCCCGACGATCAGCGTGCCCTGCTTGTCGACCAGCGAGACCGCGCAGCCGAGCTCGCAGGCGGCGCGCAAGAGCTGCAGCTCCTCTTCGCTCAGCAGCCCGCGGAGCTGGACCTTGGCGTCGACCCCGCCGCCGGATTTCGGGCTGGCCTCGTTCATCTGAAGGCGGCTCCGCGGGCGGCGCCGGCCGCGATCGGGTGGCCTGATAAAGCGGCCGCCTCGTCTGCGGCGTCGCGCCGCGACGGCTCGCCCAGGGCACCAACGTGCTCGCCGGCGTTGAGGGTGCGGGCAAGCTCGCGGAGGAGCGTCGCCAGATCGAGCTCGCTGGCGGCCAGCACCTCGTGCTCATGCACGAGCGCCGGCCAGACCACGCTCACCAGCCGCAGGACCGTCTCGATGACTCCCACCCCGGCCTTGGCGATCGCCGGCACGATGTGGACATCGGCGCGGTGACCGAGCAGCCGCTTGGCCGCCGCCGCATCGGTAAGAGCCGTCGGCCGCTCGCCCTTATTGAGCTGAATCACCAGCGGCAGGGTGTCGGGCGCCAGGCCATTGTCGCGCAGGTTCGTGCGCACCCCGATCAGCGCCTGCTCGTTCTCCTCCGGGGGGAGCTGGCTGTCGGCGACAAACGCGATCCCGTCGGCCCCGCGCAGGAGCAGCCGGCGGGTGTGATCATGCATCACGTGGCCCGGCCCCGCGAGCAGCCGCAGCACGACCCGCACCCCGGCGATGGACAGGACGATCGGCAGCAGATCGAAGAACATCGTCGGCCGATGATCGGCGTCCACCGGCCGGGTGTGATACAGCAGCTCAGCGTCGGTGGTCTGCGTCGGATCGAGCGACAGCATGCGGCTGCGATAGCGGTCGTTCAAGCGGGAATAGAGCTGATTCAGGTTCGTCGTCTTGCCGGAGCCGAACGGCCCGCAGAACACGAGCTTGATGGCGATGCTAGGCGGTGCGTTTTCGACCTGCGCCATGGGTGGATTTCTCGGCTCCCTCCGCGGAAGCAGCAGGGGAGTGGGTTCTAGTATGTTGCGCGCTAGACCCAGAGACCAGCGCTTCGCGCAATAACTCTTCCATATTCCCTACCAGAATCAGCTGCACGGCGCGGGTAAGCGACCTCGGCAAGCTCGCCAGATCCGGCTGGTTTTCCCGCGGGATGAGCACCGTGTGGATGCCGGCGCGCTGCGCCGCCAGCAGCTTCTCCTTGAGCCCGCCCACCGCCAGCACGCGGCCGCGCAGCGTGACTTCGCCGGTCATCGCGACCCCCGGTCGGACCGGCCGACCTGCCAGCAGCGAGACCAGGGCGCAGGCAATCGTCACCCCGGCCGAGGGCCCGTCCTTGGGGATCGCCCCGGCCGGCACGTGGACGTGCAGCTCGTGGTTCTGGACGAACGGATCGGCGCAGCCGGTGCGGGTGACGAAGGCGCGGGCGTACGACAGCGCGGTCTGCGCCGACTCGCGCATGACCTCGCCGAGCTGCCCGGTGAGCCGCAGGCCGCCCGGGCCCGGCATGCTCTGGGTCTCGACCGTCAGCACCTCGCCGCCGGCCGGCGTCCAGGCCAGGCCCACGCACAGCCCGACCGGCGGCTGCTGCGCGCTCGCCGCCGGGTCCAGGGTGAACCGCGTCGGCGGCGGCGGCCCGAGCAGCCGGGTCAGGCTCTTCTGCGTCACCGTGAGCAGCTGGCAGCCGGGCGGCACCACCGGGGTGAGGCTCGGCAGCGCCGCCGCCTCCGCCGGCAGGTCGTGGGTCGGCACGATGCCGACGGGCGGCGCCGCGCCCAGGCCCTTGAGCGCGCACTCCTCGGCAACGACCTGGTGGGCCAGCTTGCGGCACAGCGCGGCGAGCTGGCGATCCCGCTCGCGCAGGCCGGCCTCGTGGGTGTAGCGGCTGATCAAGGTTCGCAGCGCCGGTGCCGTGATGCGCACCTTATAGGTCGGCGCGAGCCCGGCGGCGAAGATCGCCCGCGGGACCAGGTGCCGGGTGGCGATCGTCAGCTTCTCCTGGTCGGTGTAGCCCGACAGCGGGAGGACCTCCAACCGATCGCGCAGCGCCGGCGGGATGCGGTCGAGGCTGTTGGCGGTGGCGATGAACAGGATCTCCGACAGGTCGAACGGCACCCCCAGGTAGTGATCGCGGAAGGCGCTGTTCTGCTCGGGGTCGAGGACCTCGAGCAGCGCCGCCGCCGGATCACCGTGGCTGTCGCTGCACAGCTTGTCGAGCTCGTCGAGCAGCATCACCGGGTTGCGGGTGCCGGCCTGGCGCAGCCCCTGGATCAGGCGTCCGGGCAGCGCGCCGACGTAGGTCCGCCGGTGGCCGCGCACCTCCGCGTCGTCGCGCACGCCACCGAGCTGCACGCGCACGAAGCGCCGCCCGAGCGCCCGCGCGATCGACCGCCCGAGCGTCGTCTTGCCGACCCCGGGCGGCCCGACGAAGCACAGGATGCTGCCGGCGTCGCGACCGCCCTTTCCCGCGCCGGCCCCGCGGCGCAGCCGCATGACGCTGAGGAACTCCAGGATCCGCTGCTTGACGGCGTCGAGATCGGCGTGCTCTTCATCGAGCGCGCGGCGCGCCGAGCCGAGGTCGAAGCGATCCTCGGTCACCGCCCGCCACGGTAGCTCGACGAGCCAGGTCAGGTGCGCGCGCACCACCTGGGCCTCGGGGCTCTGCGCCGGCATCGCCTCCAGCCGGCGCAGCTGCCGCTCCGCCTCGGCCAGCGCCTCTCCGCTCATCCCCGCGGCGCGCAGCTGCCCGCGCAGCTCGCCGAGCTCATCGCCGCCGCCATCGAGCTCGGTGTGGATCTGCCGCAGCTGCTCGCTCAAAAAGTGCTCGCGCTGGGCCCGGCTGAGCACCTCCTTGGTGCGGGCGCGGATGCCCTCCTGCAGGTCGAGGAGCTGCAGCTCGCGCCGGAGAAACGCCCCAAGCAGGCGCAGCCGGCCGGCGACATCGACGGTCTCCAGGATGTGCTGGGCCTCGGCCGGCGGGATGTGGAGGTTGGCCGCCACCAGATCCGCGAAACGCTCGGGCACCGTCTCGTCGAAGCCGTGGAGCAGCTCGGTGAGCTCGGGGGCGCGGACCTTGTCGGCGCGCGCGTAGCGATCGAGGTCTTCCTTGATCTGCCGCTGCAGCGCCTGCAGCTCGACGCTGGCCGGCTCCCCACCGAGCCCGCCCGCCCCGCCAAGGAGCCGGCTGCGCAGCTCGGCGCGCTCAATCTGCTCGGTGCGTTCGGAGCGCTCGCGCGGGTCGGTCGTCCCGGCACTCGGCAGCGCTTCTTCACGCGCCGGCAGCGGAGTCGGGCGGACGACCATGCACGGACTCTGCTCCAGCCACTCCTGCACCCGCGCCCGCTGCAGCCCCTGCACCACCAGCTTGGTCCGACCGTCCGAGAGCGGCGTCACCCGCAGGATCGTCGCCAGCGTCCCTACCGCATGAAGGCCAGTCGGCCCCGGCAGCTCCTGTTCCGCCTGCCGCTGCAGGCACACGAACATCACCCGCTCCGGCGTCGCAAGGGCCCGCTGCACCGCCGCCGCCGAGATGCTGCGCGAGATCATAAGCGGCGCGACCATGTAAGGAAAAAGGACCAGGTCCCGAGTCGGCAGGACCGCCGAGGTCGGCGGGAGGGCGGCCGGAAGGGCTCCAAGCGGCGGCGAGGCGGAGTCTTGAGTCTCTCGTAGGGGCTCAGTCATAGGGGGCGCTCTCCGCGGACTCCTGTAAGCAGAATTACAGGGGTTACGAGCTTACTTTTCTCCCTTTAGGATCTCAATCCTTACTTTTCACCCCTTGTCCTTGTAGTAACAATCGCAGTTTCGCTGCTGCGAGCCGCGGGTAGCTATGCGATAATAAAAGAATGCAAGTCGGCTCGTCCGCTACGTTGGACGCGCTGTGCGACCGGCTGATGCGCTCCACCGCGGCCCGCAAGGTCATGGTATGCACGCTGGACGGCTCCGTGGTCGCGCATGCGGGGGGTCTACAGGTCCTTTCGGGGTCACTCGTCGCCGAGCTCGCCGAGCTTGCCGCCGACGTGCTGATCGAGACGCAGCAGGCCAGCCACCTTGCGATCCCGGTCGAGGATCGCTTCGGGCACGCCGGCCCCCTGCAGGTGTGCGCCGCGCCGCTGGGCCATCAGGCGCTGCTGCTGGTGCTCTTTCCCGAGAGCATCGACGTCAGCCAGGTGCGCGTCCGGGTGCGCCGGGCCCGCCCGCAGATGCTGCGCATCTTGAATGGCAGCAGCCACTCTTCGCCGGTCCTGAGCTAGCGCGGGGCTAACCTTGCGGGTGTCCGGGCGATGACCTAGAGTTAGGTGTGTCGTCGATAAACCCACCTGCCGGCGGCGCGCCGCCACCGCCGCGCGACGACGAGGCAGTCCCCGTCGCCATCTTTGACGAGCAGGACACGCCGCTGCCGCCGCGGGCTCCCATGCTGGTGCCGCGCGGCGCCCTCCTCGAAGGTCTCGCGGCGGCCCCAGGGCTATCGCCGCTGCTGCCGGTGGAGGAGGGGAGCGGGGTGCGACCGCGCCCGGTCGAGCTCCCGGAGCTGCAGCTCCTGCGAATTAGCCAAGCGCCGACCGAAGCCGCAGCCGAGGGAGCGGCCCCTCTGCGCGGCGAGCCGGAGCCGTTGTCCGCGAGCCCGACCGAGGCGGCCGTCGTGAGCCGGGGAGCCGAGCGCCGCGGCGCGGCGGTCTTCATCGCCCAGCCCGAGGTCGAGGGCGAGCTGCAGACCCTGGAGCCGGCGCGCCTTGTGGGCTGGGCGATCGCGACCGGGTTCTGCGGCTGCCTGTGGCTCGCCCCGTACGGGGTGGTGCAGCCGGTCGGCGGGCCGGTGGATCACCCGAGCAGCACGCCGCACCGCGAGCTGTACTTCGAGCACGGGATGCTGCTCGGCGCCTACTCTACCGTGCTCGGAGACGGCATCGCCGACGTGCTCGCCCAGGCGTTCTCCAGCCGCCAGGCCCAGCGCGCCCGCTCGGTGGTGGCCGGCGCGCCGCCGCGCAACCTGCGCGAGCAGCTGAGCCGCCTGTGCCGGGCGCGGCTGCTCGACGCCAAGGACGCCTCGGTGCGCCTGCACGGCTATGTCGTCGAGCTGGTCTACCGTGCGCTGGCGCCGACCCCCGGGCGCTACCGGCTGCTGCCGCGCACCCTCACCACCGGCGAGCGGGTCACCCCGCCGGTGTCGCCGCGGCTCCTGCTGGTCGAG
>DAOMZC010000134.1:0-10879 GCA_035437965.1 Pseudomonadota bacterium | reverse complement strand
GCTGGCCGGACTGAGCACGCTCTGCCAGCTGCCGCCGGCGAAGTGGACAAGGGCCCCGGCATCGCCGGCCGCCCAGACGTCGGTGGCGCTGCTGCCCCACACGGTCCACAGCGTGTTCCCCTGCGGCCGGGGAAATAGCCAGCACCAGGCGTCCGGGCTGCAGCCGGGCTGCTGGACATAGGGAGTCGCCAGATCCACGCTGCTGGCGTCCACGACGGCCAGATCCGGCGCGCCAAGGTCGGGCGGCACCGCGAGGTCCGGGCTCGCTAAAGGCGGCGGCGCCGGGCAGCCGGCGAGCAGGGCAAGCGCCGCGACCAGCGCCGCGGTAAGCCGGCGCGGGGGCGCTGATTGCGCGAGAGAACTGGGTGTCATGGCCAACTCCTTGCCTGCGGCGCAGCCACTTTCTGGCAGGAAGGCGGGACAAAGCAATCATTTGCGCGGCGAACGATGCGGCGAACGATGCGGCGAACGATGCGGCGGACGATGCGGCGAACGATGCGGCGAACGATGCGGCGGACGATGCGGCGGACGATGCGGCGGGCGATGCGGTGGGCGATGCGGTGGGCGATGCGGTGGGCGATGCGGTGGGCGATGTGGCGAACGATGGGGCGAACGATGGGGCGGACGATGCGGTGGACGATGGGGCGAACGATGGGGCGAACGATAGGGCGGACGATTCGGTGGCCGATGCGGTAGACGATGCGGACAACGCGGCGGCGCGCTGGAGTCAACTTTTCTGGGTGGGCAAGCGGAGCTCGGGATACGCTACGGGACGCTGGCGCATGGGCACACACTCTGGTGAACTTCTCGGGCTGCGGCCGCGGCTCATCTTGCTGGATCTCGACGGGACGCTGATTGACTCGGTGCCTGATCTGGCCAGCGCGCTGGGCCGCGCGTTTCGCGACTGCGGCCTCGTGCCGCACGAGCTGGCCGCGGTGCGGGCGATGGTGGGCGAGGGCCAGCGGGTGCTCGTCCAGCGGGCGCTGCAGGCGGCGGGGGCCGACCTCGGGCGGCTCGACGAGGTCCTGGGCCGCTTCCGTCACCATTACAGCGACCGGCTGCACGAGCGGACCGTCTGCTACCCGGGCGTGCTCGAGACGCTGCGCCGGCTGCCGGCAGAGCTCCCCAAGGCGGTCGCCACCAACAAGCCGGGCGCGTGGGCGCGGCGGCTCACCGCGCACTTTGGCCTCGACGACAGCTTGCGCTGGGTGCTGGGAGAGGACGATGTGGGGGCGCGCAAGCCCGACCCGAAGCTGCTTCTGCACCTGTGCGCGCTGGCGGGCGTCGCGCCCGCGGACGCTCTCATGGTCGGCGATAGCCGCATCGACCTGGACGCCGCCCAGGCCGCCGGCATCCCGGTCGCGTTGTGCACCTACGGGTACGGTGACGCCGAGACGCTGCAGGCCGCGCGTCGGGCGGCGCGCCAGGCGGCTGGCTCGGCCGCCGCGCCGCGCGGTTCACGCGGGCGTCCATTTCTGCTCGAGAGCTTCGCCGAGCTGCTGGTGCCGCTGGCCCCAGAGTCGGAGACCTAGGGGACTCGGAGACCTAGGGGACTCGGAGACCTAGGGGACTCGGAGACCTAGGGGACTCGGAGACCAGGGGCACTCGGGCAAGCCGGCGGGTCGGGCGGACGCCGCGCCAGGCGGTTCCCCTGCCGGCGATTGTGCGCCATAGTAAACAAGCCATGGAGGGCAGGTGTAACCCGATGAAAGCAATCCTGATTGCCGCTGGCATGGGGCGGCGCTTGAGCCCCTACACGGATGACCGTCCCAAGTGCCTGGTCGAGGTGGCCGGGCGGCCGCTCTTGCACCGCCAGATCGACAGCTACCGGGCGGTCGGGGTGCGCGAGTTCCACATCGTGCGCGGCTACCGCGGCCACCAGCTGCAGGAGGCGCTGGCCGGCGAGCCCGGCGTGCACTTTATCGACAACCCGGACTTTGCCCGCAACAACATCCTCACCTCGTTCATGTACGCCCAGGACGTGATGGACGGGGGCTTCTTCTGCAGCTACGGCGACATCGTGTATCGGCCGGAGGTGGTGGCGGCGCTCGCCGACAGCACCCACGACCTGAGCCTGGTCGTCGATCCGTTCTGGAAGGACACCTACGAGGGGCGCGACGCCCACCCGGTGGCGGAGGCCGAGCTGACGGCGGTGCAGGGGGATCGGGTCACGCGGGTCGGCAAGCAGGCGGTGCCCCTTGAGCAGGCGCGCGGCGAGTTCATCGGGCTGTGGCGAGCCTCGGGGCGCGGCGCGGCGGCCCTGCGCGAGCTCTATCAGCGCCGGCTGGCCGAGCTCGGGCCGGACAAGCCCTACGGACGGGCGCCGCGGCTGCAGGTGGCCTACCTGACCGACCTGTTCAACGACCTGATCGAGCAGGGCGGCGCGGTGCACGCAGTGGAGATTGCCCGCCCGCGCTCGTGGCGGGAGATCGACACGGTGCAGGACTTCCAGCGCGCCGCCGAAGCGGTCACCTGGTAGGTCAGCGGACGGGCGCCGGGGCACCGGAGGGCGGCGCAGGCGCCATACAATGGACCCAGCTCAACTTGGAAAATGAGGCAAAAGAGCCGTGAAGATCCTCATCGCCGATGTGTTCAGTGAGTCGCACCTGACCGGATTCCAGAAGCTGGGGCTGGAGCTCGACTACCGCCCGCAGCTGCCCGCCGCGGAGCTTGTGCAGGCGCTGGCGGGGGTGAACATCCTGGTCGTGCGGTCGCGCCAGGTCAGCAAGAAGGCCATCGAGGCGGGCACGGCGCTGAGCCTCATCGTGCGGGCGGGGGCGGGGGTCAACACGATCGACCTCAATGCCGCCAGCGCGCGCGGGGTGTTCGTCGCCAACTGTCCGGGGCAGAACTCGATCGCGGTGGCCGAGCTGACGATGGGGCTGCTGGTCGCGCTCGACCGCCGCATCCCAGAGCAGGTGGCGGAGCTGCGGGCGGGGCGGTGGAACAAGAAGGAATACAGCAAGGCCAGCGGCTTGCACGGGCGGACGCTGGGGGTGGTGGGGACGGGCTCGATCGGGCAGGCGGTGATCGCGCGGGCGCAGGCGTTCGGGATGAACGTGATCGCCTGGTCGCGGTCGCTGACGGCTGAGAAGGCGGCGGCGCTGCAGGTGAGCCGCGCCGAGACGCTGCCGGCGCTGTGCGGGCAGAGCGACGCGGTGACGGTGCACGTGGCCTACGCGCCCGAGACCCACCACCTGCTCGGCGAGGCGGCGCTGTCGCGCATGCGCCATCGGGCGATGCTGCTCAACACCTCGCGGGCGGAGGTGATCGACACGGCGGCGCTGCGGCGGGCGATCGCCGACAAGGGGCTGCGGGTGGCGGCGGACGTGTTCGACCGCGAGCCGGAGAAGGCCGAGGGCGCTTTCGAGGACGACCTGGTCACGCTGCCGGGCGTCATCGGGACGCACCACGTGGGGGCCTCGACGGAGCAGGCGCAGAGCGCGATCGCCGACGAGACGCTGCGCATCGTGCGCGGCTACGTGCAGAGCGGGGAGGTGCAGAACTGCGTCAACATCCTGCCGCCGCCGCAGACGCCGGCGCGTGCCGAGCTGGTAGTCCGCCACCATGACAAGGTAGGAGTTCTCGCCGAGGTGCTGGGGGCGATTCGCCGCCACAACATCAACGTCGAGACGATGCAGAACATGATCTTCCAGGGGGCCAAGGCGGCGTGTGCGCGGATCCGCTTGGGGACCCGGCCGAGTGCCGAGCTGCTGGCGGAGATTCGCAGTCGCACAGACGAGGTTATTCATGTTGATGTGTTGGAGTTGCCGGAGCCTTAGGGGGCTTTGAGTCGGGAGCGATAGGGGGCTCGGTAAGGATCGGGCTGCGCCGGCGCGGGGCCCCCCTTCCCTGCGATCCTTTTTTGCCAGCTGCGCTGACAAAAAAGGATCTCCGGTCGGCCCCACGCCTGGGGAATCCAATCAAAAATGGGAGGACTTAGTATGGGTGAGACGGTTTCGCTGACGACTCGTGATGACAAGCAGATCTCGGCTTATGTGGCGCGGCCGGGGGCGGGGGGGAAGGCGGGGATCGTGGTGGTGCAGGAGATCCTGGGGGTGAACTCGCACATCCGGTCGGTGAGCGATCGCTTTGCTGCGGAGGGGTACCTGACGATTGCGCCGGCGTTTTTCGATCGGCTAAAGCGCGGGGTCGAGATGGGCTACGCGCCGCAGGACATCATGGCCGGCCGCGACCTGGCGCTGACGCTCAAGCCGGAGCAGATCCTGGCCGATCTGAACGCCGGCATCAGCTGGCTGCGCGCGGCCGGCTGCACCAAGATCGGGGTGGTCGGCTTCTGCTTCGGGGGCACGGTCGCCTGGCGCGCCGCCTCGCAGCCGCACGTGGACGCGGCGGTCTGCTACTACGGCGGCAACATCTACGGCAACCGGGACCTCCGGCCGCAGGTGCCGACGATGCTCCACTTTGCCGAGAAGGACACCTTCATCCCGATCGAGCACGCGCACGCGCTGGCGGCGCAGTATCCCGAGCTCCCGATCTACACCTACCCGGCCGAGCACGGCTTCCACTGCGACGAGCGGAGCGACTACGACGCGCCCTCGGCGAAGCTGGCCTATGCGCGCACGCTGGAGTTTCTCGCCAAGCACCTGGGATAGCCTCTTTGCTCTCAGCGGCCGCTGCCGGGCGGGCGGGCGGCCGCTCGGGAGCTCATCGCGCCGAAGGGTCGTGCGGGCTGGCGCGTACCTTCGGTCGCGTCCGCGCTGGCCAGCAGCCGATGACGCAGGTTATAAGGTTCGGGCGCTGCTCGCCGGGCGAGCTCTCTGGTTGCTTGCGCTGCGGGCTTCGAGGGTCTGAGGTCGCGGGTCGGAGCTCGGGCTCGCTCGGGGCCGGGGACCCAGGCGGGTGACGACGGCTGGCGGCGCAGAAGGACAGGCGCGAAAAAAGTGGGAGCGAGTCTTGATATCAATGACTGAGGCGGGGTCTGAGGCGGGCCGCTTTACGGCGGCGCGCGGTGGGGCGGCGCCGGTGGTGGTGGTCTCGCAGCGGGCGGCGCTGCGGGTGCGCCAGGGGTATCCGCTGGTGGCACGTACCGAGATAGCGACACCGCCTGCGGAGGGCGCTGAGGTTGTGTGGCTGGTCGAGCGGCGGGGGACGCGGGAGCAGCTGCTGGGAAGCGCGCTGTGGTGTCCGCGCGGTCCGATCGCGGCGCGGGTGCTGTCGCGAGAGGCGGTGGTGCTCGATCGCGAGCTGCTGCGGCAGCGGATCGCGGCGGCGGATGCGCGACGGAAGGCGCTGTTTGGCGGGGTGCAGCCGGCGCGCACCGCCTACCGGGTGGTGCACGGTGAGGCGGATCTTCTGCCTGGACTGTTCGTCGATCGATACGCGGACGCCGCGGTGCTGCAGACGGCGACCGCCGCCATGGACGCTCATGAAGAGGTGATCGCGGAGGTCCTTGTGGAGACGCTGGGCGTCACCACGGTGGTCTGTCGTGACGATGGTAGTGCGCGCGATCTGGAGGAGCTGCCGCGCAAGAAGGGCATCTTGCGGGCGGGGGCCGCTGCCCGGGGGGCCAGGGCGGACGGTGCAGCCGCTGCGGGCTCGCGGACCGCGGCGGGCTCGCTGATGGTGCGTTTCGACGATGCCGGCAGCCCGATGGAGGCCGACCTGCTGGCCGATCGCAAGACCGGCAGCTTCCTCGACCAGCAGGAGAACCATGCTTGCGCCGCCGACTATGCCCGGCGGCTGCACCCGGGGGGCCGGGCGCTCGACGCCTTCTGTTATCACGGGGGCTTCGCGCTGGCGCTGGCGCGGGCGGGGCTGGGCGTATTGGCGTGCGATGAAGATCCGCAGGCGATCGGCAGGGCGCGGCACAACGCGCGGCTCGGCGCGGTGCGGGTCGACTTCGAGGTCCACAACGCGTTTGACCTCTTGCGCTCGCTGGAGGCGGCGGGGCGGCGCTTCGAGGTCGTCGTGCTCGACCCGCCGGCGCTCGCCAAGCGGGGGGTGAAGGGTCCGGGGGGGCCGAGCGGCGCGGCGATGCGGGCGTACAAGGAGCTCAACCTGCGGGCGCTGCGGCTGCTCGCGCCGGGGGGGCTGCTGGTGAGCTGCAGCTGCTCGGGGCGGGTGAGCGCGGCGGACTTTGGCGCGATGCTCGATGACGCGGCGCGCGATGTCGGGCGGCCGCTGCAGATCCTGGAGCGGCGCGGGGCGGGGCGGGATCACCCGGGGCTGTGCTGCATGCCGGAGAGCGAGTACCTCAAGTGCTGGCTGCTGCGGGCGGTGGACTGAGCGCGGCGGCCTGGGCGCGGGCGGGCAGCTGGCGCTGGCGCAGCGACTCGTAGAGCAGCACGGCGCCGGCCACCGCGACGTTGAGCGAGGCCCCGTGCAGGCCGTGGGTCATCGGGATCTCGGCGCGCAGGTCGCAGGTCTTGCGCACCAGCGGTCGCAGGCCGCGCCCTTCGCTGCCGAGTACAAGGCCGGTCGGCTGGGTCAGATCGCAGCGCCACGGCGGCTCGCCCCCCTGGCCGGGGGCGACGGCGGCGATCAGCCACACGCCGGCTTCCTTGAGCTCCTCCATGGCGCGGACCAGGTTCTTGACCTGGGCGATGGGCAGGATCTCGGTGGCGCCGGCGGCCGCCTTGATTGCCGCGGGGGTGATGCCGACCGCGCGGTCCTGGGGGATGATCACGCCGTGACCGCCGAGCACGTAGGTGCTGCGCAAGAGCGCCCCGAGGTTCTGCGGATCGGTGACACCATCGACCACGATGAGCAGCGGGGCCGCTTCCAGGCGCTGCGCGTAGGCCAGGAGGTCACCCGGGCCGTGGGCGTAGCGGAACTCCCCGCACAGCGCGACCACGCCCTGGTGCACGCCGCCGCGGCTCAGGCGATCGAGCTCGCCGCGGGTCTTTTCGATCATGCGCACCGAGACGCGCAGCGCGGTCTGGCACAGCGCCGCAAGAGCGCCGCCGGCCTCCTTGACCTCGTCGCCCTGACTGCCGTCGCGGAGGACGAACAGGGCGTGGATCTGCTCGCGCCGCTTGTTGAGGAGCTCGGTCACGGCGTGGATGCCGTAGATGACCTGGCTGCCGGTCCCGGGGAGCTCGGGAGCCGCTGCCGCCGCGTCCGGAGGTCCTGCCTGGTGGGGCGTAGCGGGTCGAGAGAACTTGGAGCCGGGCCGGCGGTCGGGTGCAGAGCGCATGGGCGCCTTGTACCGTCATTTCATCCCGAGCGGCGGAAATAGTTGTGATGGCTGGGGATGCGTGAGCGGGCAGGGAAAGCGGTCTTGGGGGCGAGCGCGGCGGATCGGGCGCCGGGGCGCAGGCCCGGAGGTGGAAAGGGTCGCTGCGGGTTGCTAGGATGCCTGAATGCAGACCCTGGCGGATTTTCTCCGCAGCGCCCCGTTCGAGCTCATCCTGTCGTCGGGGTTCTTCGGCTTTTACGCGCACGCCGGCGTGGTCGCGGCCCTGGAGGAGAAGGGGCTGCGGCCGGCCGGCGCGGGCGGCTCGAGCGCGGGGGCGATGGTCGCCGGGCTGTGGGCGGCGGGGCTGTCGGCGGCGCAGATCCGTGACGAGCTGTTCGCGCTGAACCGCGTCGATTTCTGGGATCCGGATCCGCTGCTCGGCTTGCGCTACTACACCCGCAAGCTGGGCGCGGGCGGGGCGGCGGGGGCGACCGGGGGGCCGACCGCGGGGCTTGATACAGGCGTGGGACTTCTGCGCGGGGAGGCTTTTGATCGGCTCTTGCGCGCCGCGCTCGGGCGGGCGGGCGTGCGCACCTTCGCCGAGTGTCGGATTCCGGTCCGGCTGTCGGTGTTCGATCTGGAGAGCCGGCGCACCGCGGTCCTCGCCGAGGGCGAGCTGGCGCCGGCGATTCGCGCCTCGTGCTGCGTCCCGGGCATGTTCCAGCCGACCCAGATCGGGGCGGCGCGTTATCTCGACGGAGGGATCGCCGATCGGGCGGGGATCGCCACGGCGACGCCGGGGGCGCGGCTGCTGTTTCACCACCTGCCGGCGAAGTCGCCGTGGCGGCGGGTGATGCGGGCGCAGAACCACCCGCCGGCGTGGCCGGAGCTCTACCTCTTGCACGAGCCGAGCTTGCCGCGGCTGTCGCCATTTCAGCTCACCGGCGGTCCCAAGGCCTACGAGCTGGCGCGCGCGATGACGCTGCGCACGCTCGCTCAGCCGCCCACCCGCTACGTCGCCAAAGAGTCCGGGGCGAGCTAGTGCGGGCGGCACTTTCGAGCTCCGTACCGATCCGCGGCCAGGGCGCTGCCCGGCGCTGCCCGCCGGCGGCCCGATGAAGTCTCGGCGAGCAGACCCGCCGGCGGTGCCGGTGCCGGCGTCGCTGCTCGACCAGGTGACGCAGGCCGACTGCTTCGAGCTGCTGGCGCGGCTGCCGGCAGAGTCGATCGACTGCCTGCTCACCGATCCGCCCTACGGCATCAGCCTGGACGGGTGGGATGTGTTGCACCAGAACACCAACTCGGCGCTGCTCGGGCAGTCGCCGGCCCAGCGCGGCAAGAGCGGCTTCCGTCGGCGCGGTAAGCCCATCAACGGCTGGCGGGCCGCCGATCGCGAGATCCCGCGTGAGTACCAGGCTTTCATGGAGCGCTTCGCCCGCGCGGTCTTCCCCGCCTTGAAGCCGGGGGCGAGCGCGCTGCTCTTCGGGGCGCGCCGGACGGTGCACCGGGCGATCGTCGCCATGGAGGACGCCGGGTTCCTGCTGCGCGACGTGCTGGCGTGGGAAAAGCCGGCCGCCCACCACCGCGCCCAGCGCCTCTCGGTGGTGCTGCAGCGGCGGGGTCTGGAGGCGGAGGCGACGCGCTGGCAGGACTTTCGGCTCGGCAACTTGGCGCCGCGCTGGGAGCCCATCGCCTGGTTCTTCAAGCCCTACCGGCACACCATCACCGACAACATCCTGCGCCACGGCGTGGGGGCGGTGGCCGTCGATAGCGCCGCGGCGCTGGCGCTGGGCGACGGCAAGCGGGCGACAAACCTCATCCGCTGCGGCTTCGCGGCCGAGCACGGCGATGGCGCTGCCCGCGTGCACGAGGCGCAAAAGCCTGTCCGCCTGCTCGAGTTTTTGACCGAGCTTGTCACCTGCAGGGGCCAGGTCGTGCTCGACCCGTTTGCTGGAAGCGGCTCGACGGCGGTGGCGTGCATCCGGGCGGGGCGGCACTTCGTCGGCGGCGAGCAGCTGCCCGCCTTCGTCGCGGCGGCGGCCTGTCGCATCGCCGTAGCGCGGGCGGCGCAGCCGGCGCAGCCAGCGCAGCCGGCGCAGCCAGCGCAGACAACTGCAGATATGCCCGCGGCGGCCGGCAAGTCCACCAAATCCGACAGAAAAATTGGCCTCCGCTGGTGAGCACAGCCTGCTTGATTCGGAGGGCCGCGCCTGCAATCATGGCAGCCCAGTATGAGCGCGACCCATAGCTCCGATTCAACCTCTGCCCCTGGTACGCCACCCCCGCCGCCCCGCCGCACGCCGCTCTACGAGCGCCACGTCGCGCTCGGGGCCCGCATCATCGACTTTGGCGGCTGGGCGATGCCGGTGCAGTACCAGTCCATCCTCGAGGAGCACAAGGCCGTGCGCACCGGCGTCGGGCTGTTCGACGTCTGCCACATGGGCGAGGTCGAGTTCGCCGGCCCCGGCGCCCTGGCCGCCGTCGAGCGCCTGGTGTCGAGCGACGTGCGCGGGCTGGCCAACGGGCAGGCGCGCTACACCGTGGTCTGCTACCCGGGCGGGACCATCGTCGACGACTGCATCGTCTACCGCGACCACGGCGAGCGCTTCGTCATCGTCATCAACGCCGCCAACATCCAGAAGGACGTGGCGTGGTTCCGCGACAGCCTGGCCGGGCGCGAGGGGGTGACCTTCCGCGATCTGTCCGACGAGTTCGGGCTGATCGCGGTGCAGGGGCCGCGGGCCGCCGCGCTGCTCGACCTGATGGAGCCCGAGGCGGGCTTCTCGGCGGTGAAGTCGTTTCACTTCAAGGCCGCTACGATCCGCGAGATCCCGGTGTGGGCGGCGCGTACCGGCTACACCGGCGAAGACGGCTTCGAGCTGTTCTGCCCGGCGGACCAGGCGGCGCGGCTGTGGGATGCGCTGCTCGCCGCCGGCGCCGAGCTCGGGGTGCGACCGTGCGGCCTTGGGGCTCGCGATACCCTGCGGCTGGAGGCGTGCCTGTCGCTCTACGGCAATGACATCGACGCCACGACGACGCCGCTGGAGGCGGGCCTGGGCTGGGTGGTCAAGCTCGACCACGAGTTCATCGGGCGTGAGGCGCTGCAGGAGCAGAAGGAAAAGGGCGTGACCCGTAAGCTCGCGGCGCTGGTCATGGAAGGGCGCGGCACCGCCCGCCACGGCTACCCGATCTGGAGCGCCGAGGAGGGCGGCGAGCAGCTCGGCGTGATCACCTCGGGCAGCCTGGGGCCGACGGTGAACAAGAATATCGCGCTCGGCTACCTGCCGCTGTCGGCGACTCCCGTCGGCACGCGGGTGTTCGTGGACTGCCGCGGCAAGCGGGTGGCGGCGCAGGTGGTCAAGGCGCCGTTTTATCGGCGGCCGGCCGCGGCTGGTGGCGGACCGGCGGTCTAACTACTCGGAACCGGGCCCCGGCCGCGCTGACGATCCCCCCTCGACAAGACAACCTACAGGAACCAAGCAGATGAGCACAGACTACCCGGACGATCTTCGCTACACCAAAGAGCATGAGTGGGCGCGCATTGAGGGCAAAATCGCCACCGTCGGCATCACCCAGTTCGCCGTCGAGTCGCTCGGCGACATCACCCTCGTCGACCTGCCCAAAGAGGGCGAGAAGTTCAAGCGCGACGAGGTCGCCGCCACCATCGAGTCGGTCAAGGCGGTCTCGGACATCTTCGCCCCGCTGTCGGGCACCATCCACCGCGTCAACGATCCCCTG
>DAOMZC010000133.1:9584-10911 GCA_035437965.1 Pseudomonadota bacterium | reverse complement strand
AGATCGGCAGCACCCTGACCCTTGAAGGGTATCGCCCGGCGCCGGCCGCGGCGTGGACCGCGGCCAGGGTGGCGACCCTGCTCGGGCTGGCGGTGCTGCAGGGGGGCGAGGGCGAGCCGGCGGCCCCCGACCACGAGGCGCCTTAGTAATAAGGTTCCTCGCAAGCTGAAGTTCGGCGCAGCGGGGTTTGCGACTTTGCTGGGCGCTGGGCGCTGGGCGCTGGGCGCTGAAATGGGCAGGTCAGGCGGTGCCGTCGTCGTCGTCGTTAATGGGCCCCGGGTCGCCGGCGGCCGGCGTGGCGCGGGCGAGCTGGCGTCGGCGGGTGCGGTCCTTCTGCTTGCGGGCGCGCTCGATCTCGGCCCGGCGGGCGCTGGTCTGCGGTGAGATGCGCAGCTCGACCTCCTCGCCCAGCTCGCGCAGGGCGAGGAAGCGGTTGAGGGCGTGGTGGCGCTCGCGGGTCCACTTGATGACCAGGAGCTCGTCGCCCAGGGTATAGCGCAGGAGCACCCCGCTCTGGGTCTTGTTGACCTTCTGGCCGCCGGGGCCGGTGCCCTTGACCGCCTGCTCGACGATGTCCCCGAGGACCACCCCGAGGCGCAGGAGCCGCTCGCGCAGCTCGCGCTTCTTCTGCGGCGTGACCGGCGCATCATCGGGAAACTTCATCGCCCCAGTCTACCAAGTCCACCAAGGGCCAAGCTCACGACAAAAGCGCGGCGCGCGGCCCGGCAGCGAGGGCGGGGCCTTTTCAAATCGGCGCGATAGTCGTAAGACAAAGAAATGAGCAAGCATCCATCCGGTCGGCGCGACGCCGATGCGCCGTTCACCCTGGACAGCGGCGAGACCCTGGGGGCGCGCGCGCTGCGCCTTGAGCACCTTCTGTTCGAGGAGCTGTACCGCCTGTTCCGCATGGAGGTGAACGACCCCCGGCTCGCCGAGCTGGTGCCGACCTCGGTGCAGATGAGCCCCGACCTGCGCAACGCCAAGGTCATGTACGCCCTGCGCGAGGACCCGCGTGCCACCGCCGCCGCGCAAGGCAAGCCGGCCGTCCGGCGCGCCGTCGATCCGCGCGCCCGCGCGATCGAAGAAGCGCTGCAGCGCGTCACGCCCTTTCTGCGCACCCGGCTGGTCGATGTGGTAGCGATGAAGCGCCTGCCCGAGCTGCACTTTCACCGCGATCGCATGGCCGAGTCCTCGCTGCGCGCCCAGGAGCTGATGACTCACGAGCGCCTGGCCGCCACCCGCCAGGCCCTCACCGAAAGCGCGGCAGCGAGCGAGCTCCCAGACGACCACGACGACCACGACGACCACAACGACCACAACGACCACA
>DAOMZC010000133.1:0-9484 GCA_035437965.1 Pseudomonadota bacterium | reverse complement strand
GAGCTCCCAGACGACCACGACGACCACGACGACCACAACGACCACAACGACCACATCCGCCCCGCCGCCGCGTCAGCCGACCACCAGCGCTGACCGCCAGACCCCCGAGACTCCCCCAGACACCCCCCAGCTACCACAGATATCCCCCAGCTCCCACAGACCGCCTGACCGCGCCAACCCGTGGTGCGCGCGCGCCCAGATTCCCGATTGGTCGCGCTTCCGCCCCTTATCAAGCCCGGTTTCCAAGCCCGCAGACTTTGCGCGGTCCCGGCTATCCTCGCCTGCGCACTTCCTTTACTATGTAATAATGCGAGCCCCAACTCAAACCCCACGCTTCTCGATCCTAATGACCCTTCTGATCTTCGCGACGCTTCACGCGATCTTCGCGCTGGAGCTCTACCTGGATCTCATGTCTGCGCTGCCCCACTCGCACCTGCCGACAGTCACCGACGTGTGGCATGCCCTGGACGGCAGCGCCGCGCTGGCGCGCACCTCGGGAACGACGCTGTCGCGCGCTTACAACGTGCTTGTGTCTTTGGCCATCACTTCGATCGCGCTGGCGATCCCGATCACCGCCAATATGTATACTCCCAAGCTGATCGATATCTTTATCAGCGATCGCGTAAACGTCACCGTCCTTTCCTTCTTCGTGCTCTCCTCTGGCCACACGATCTGGACCGTCCACGCGAGCTGGGATCAGGGGACGATGCGCGAGATCGGCGGCTTCTACCCGCGCGTGGCGCTGTGGGTCGGCTTCGAGACGATGATCCTCGGCTGGGCGATCGTCATTCCCTACTTCCTGTATGTCCTGCGCTGCCTGCACCCCGGCAACATCATCTCGCGCGTGTCGGCGCAGGTGACCAATCAGTTCGACCGCATCCCGCGCGAGCCCGATGGCCCGTTCGAAGAGGTGCAGGTCGATCTGGAGCAGCAGATCCAGCACATGGGCAACGTCATGCTGCGCGCCGTCGACCGCGCCGACCGCGACGTGACGCTCGACTCGATCCACGCCCTGCAGAGCATCCTTGAGCGCTACCAGCTGGCCAAGCGCGATCTGCCGCCGGGCTGGTACAAGGTGCCGGATCACCTGTTCATCGGCGCTTCTAAAGAAGGCATCCAGCTTCTGCGCGACCAGCGGATCTGGGTCGAGCAGAAGTGCCTGCACCAGCTGGCGCTCGCCTATAACTCGACGCTCACCAAGATGCAGGACGCCATCAGCTCGATCTCGTATGTCAGCCGCCAGCTGGCGCTGCATGCAGACGCGCAGAACGACGCCGGGACGCTCAACCTGGGCGTGCGCTACATCAACACGTTCATCCGCGAGGCAATCAAGCGCAAGGACGTGCACGCGATCTTCGACATCTTCCACCAGTACAAGGAGCTCGCCAACGAGCTCGTCGACCGGCGCGGCTCGGTGGTGCTCGAGATCTCCAAGCACCTCACCTACTACGCCGAGCTTGCCCGCATGGCCGGGCTCCCGTTCATCTACGAGCTGGCCGCCTACGACCTGGAGAACATGGTGGAGTGCGCCTACCTCAAAAAGGCCACCGTGCGCGAGGAGATGCTCGGGCTCCTGCTCTCGCTCGACGCGCTGCCGGGGAGCTCGCGCATCGTCAAGGCCAAGCTGCTCGCCGGGGGCTTTTTCCGCGCCAACACGCTGAATGAGGAAGCGGCGCGGGTCAAGGGCCACCTGTCGGTGCTGCCGCAGGCGCTGGTCGAGTCCGCAGTGCGCGAGCTGGTCGAGACCCACAGCCCGGTGTTCTGGGAAGTGACCGACCGCCAGGTCAACATCGACTACGTGGATGAGGAGCGCCGCCGCCAGATCCAGGTGCTGGTCGCCAGCATCGAGTTTACCAAGAGCGCCGCGCCGGCGAAGTAGGCCGAGAGTTCCCGGCCAGAGATCTGGAAGAGATCTGGCACAGACCTGGGCGGGAGCCCCGCCCGCGCCAGGTTGGCGAGCAGAAATCGGGGGCGGCTAGGTGTCGCCGGCCTGATGAGCGGCGTCGACGGGGGCGGGAGGAGCGGCTCCGGTGTCATCGACGACCTTGATGTGGCCGGAGCGGATGTCGTAGCACCAGCCGTGCAGGCGCGGCACGCCCGGCTGGTGGTCCCACGCCTCGCGGATCATCGACAGCGCCGAGAGGTGCTTGACCTGCAGGCGCACGTTCTCCTCGACGACGAGGTCGAGGAATTCATCGTCGGAGGGGCGCTCCTTGCCATCTTTCTTCAGGCGCTCCTCGACCCACCGCTTGGCCCAGCCGGCGATCATCAGCCAGTCGCCGATGTAGCCGCCCACCACCTTGTCCTGACACGCCGCGCGGACGCCGCCGCAGCCGTAGTGGCCGCACACGACGATGTCCTGGACCTTCAGGTGCTCGACGGCGTACTGCACTACGGCGGCCAGGTTGACGTCGTTGTACGAGACGATGTTGGCGATGTTGCGGTGCACGAAAAGCTCGCCCGGGCGGGCGCTCAGCAACTGCTCGGCGGCAACCCGCGAGTCGGCGCAGCCGAGCCACAGGATTCGCGGCTTCTGGCCGCCGGTGTGCCTGGTGAAGTACTCCGGATCCTGCGCCACCATGTAGGCCGCCCAGGTCCGGTTACGCTGCAGCAGATCATCGAGTCCCATTGGAAGTTCCCCCTTAGTCAAAGCCTTGGGAGATTATACGGAATTTCCCTCCCTTTGTCAGCAGTCATGTCGAGCTGTCGCGTCGAGCTGTCGCGTCGTCCCTTGGTTGTCCCTTGGTTGTCCCTTGGCCGCGGGCGCGAATAAAGTGCTGGAGAGGCGCAAAGCAACTAAAGTGACGGCAGAGGAGGTCTTCATTTCATGAGCCCGCCCGCGGACGCCAGAGAAAAGGGAGCAGAGGGAGCAGAGGGAGTAGCGGATGAAGGGGAAGACTCGGCCCCGGTCCGCGACAGCCGCCTGGCGGTGCTGATGCTGCTTGTGTGGATCGGCGGGGCGAGCATGGCGCGCGGGGTGGGGGTGTGGGTGGGGATCGGCAGCGCGGCGATTGTGCTCGGCGGCGGCGTGCTCCTTACAGCTTCAGCTTCTGGCAAGCGAGTGCGGCGGCAGCTGCGGCCGAGCTTTTCGCTCGTCGTCACGGGCCTTGTGGCGGCGCTTGTGATGATCGCCGCCACCGAGCTTCTGTACCCGCTGGCGGTGCGGCTCGTGCCGGCGATCGGGTCGCACACAAGGGCGCTCTACGGCGAGCTTGGGAAGATGACGCTGCTCAAGCTGACCGTGATCGGGCTTGTGATCCTCGGCGAGGAGACGGTCTGGCGCGGGGTGGTGCAGGGGGCGCTGCGCCGGCGCTTCGGGGTGATCGTGACCGTGGCGACGGCGGCGATCGCCTATGGGGTGGGCCACATCCCGGCGGGCTCGGTGCTGCTGCCGGTGGTGGCGCTCGCCTGCGGGCTTTACTGGAGCGCCCTGACCGCGTGGACCGGGAGCCTGGTGCCGGCGCTGATCGCGCACCTCCTGTGGGATCTGACGGTCCTTGCCTGGGCGCCGCTGGCGCGGATGTCTTGACGAGCCTCCATCGCCTAATGTAGGGCTATTGCGCTGCAGTGCCTACCCCGATGGAGAGACCATGTTGAACAAGATCCTGCTCAATCTTTCGCTATTTACCCTCTGCGCCGGCTGCGGCTCTGCCGGAGACACCCTCTGGGAAGTGAGCCGCCTCGAAGGAATGACGCCGAGCAGCTGCTACCCGAGCGGCAAGCCGCCGACCGACACGACGACCACGATGGGCGTGCAGGCCAACGTCGGCCCGTGGGAGCTGTACGAAGGTCCGGAGAGCAAGATGTACCTGGTCCTCGCCGACAAGAAGACGGTCCTTGAGGGAACCAAGGGCGACGGCTATAGCTTCCAGTGGACGATCACCAACGTCGACAGCTCGCCGCCGCAGGGCATGGGCACGCTGACCGACACCAGCGTCAACACCCTGCAGTTCAAGGTGAGCGGCGAGACGCTGTCCGGCACCTGGGAAGAGAAGGAGACCCACACCTGCGCCGGCACCTTCTGCAGCGGCCTCACCCTGCAGCCAAACTGCACCGTCACGAGCAAGATCAGCGGCCGCAAGCTCGACGTGGCACGCTACAAAGTCTACTAGCCCGGCCCCGCCGCCCCAGCTCTCCCGTCCCGCTCGCGACCCGCTTGCCGTAAAATGGCGCAGGATTAAAGCTTCGCCGGCGCCGCTCCCTCCGCGGTCGGCGAGCTGCGAGAGAAGTCATGCAAGAGCTGCTCGCCAAGATCAAAGACAAGAAGCCCAACTATTTCGACTACTTCATCACCCTGGTGATCGCGCTCTCGGGCGTGCTGGTCGGGCTTGAGACCGACGCCGGGCTGATGGCGCGTCACGGGGAGCTGTTCCGCTACCTGGATCTGCTGATCGTGCTCATCTTCGTCGCCGAGCTCGCGCTGAAGGTGGGCCTGTGGGGCAAGCGGCCGTGGCTCTTTTTCGTAAACCCCGAGCACCTGGACGACACCGAGGCGGCGCGGCGGCGGCGGCTGAACCTGGAGCACATCGACTTCTGGCACATCTTCGACTTCACGATCGTGGTGCTCTGCCTGCTGCCGCACGTGCTGCCGGTGCACATCCACACCCGCTTCCTGCCGTTTCTGCGCATCGCCCGGCTCTTGCGCCTCATCCGGCTGGCCGAGGAGCTGCAGCAGCTGCACATCCTGGTCGGCGCGCTGCTCAAGAGCCTGCCCTCGATCGCCTACATCTGCCTTTTTCTCAGCCTGCACTTTTATGTCTACTCGGTGGCGGGCTCGATCCTGTTCGCGCAGAGCGATCCCGAGCACTTCCGCAGCCTCGGGGTGTCCATGCTCACCCTGTTCGAGATCGCCACCGGCAACGGCTTCTCGCAGATCATGCACGATGCGATCGGCAAGGCCCTGCAGTACGACTACTCGCCGGGTACGCCGGTCTTTTACTTCATCAGCTTCGTCGTCCTGGGGGTCATGGTGATCCTCAACCTGTTCATCGGCGTCATCACCGCCGAGATGAGCGCGCTGCGCAACGCCCTGGCCGAGCAGGAGCGCAAGCGCGAAAAAGAGCGCGCCCACGAGACCGACCAGGAAATCCTGGGCCATATCCAGCACCTTGAAGATCAGGTCGAGCAGCTGCGCACGACCCTGGGGCGGCTGCGCCACATAAGCCGTCCTCCGGGCTGAGCGCGCGGGCAGTCCGGCAACAGATCGTGACGCTGGGCAAGTGCGGCTATAGTGAAGCGATGAACACACTGCCGGGATCGAGGAGTGATTTTAGGCGCTTGCGGGCGTGCGCGCGGGGCGGGGTGCTGCTGGTCGGGCTCGCGCTCGGCTGCGGACCGGCGGCGCCGGCGGACAGCGGGCCGCCGGGGGCGCTCGGGCCGCCCGAGGGGCCGTGCGCGGCAGTGACCATCAAGGCGCCCGAGGGCGGGGCGAACCACACCCTGCAGGGGACGGCGCTGACGTTTCAGACTAACCCCCCGGCCGAAGGGACTCACTATCCGGTCTGGGTGCCGTGGGCGCAGCCCTTCACCGAGCAGGTGCCGCGCGGCAACTGGCTGCACAACGCGGAGCACGGCGGCGTGGTGCTGCTTTACAGCTGCGCGGACGGCTGCCCGCAGGTGGCGGCGCAGCTCAAAGAGCTCGCGATGGCGCTGCCGCAGGACGCGGCCTGCCAGCCGCCGATCAACGCGCGCTGGGTGCTGACCCCGGACCCGCTGCTGCCGGCGGGCGTGCAGGTGGCGGCGGTCGCCTGGGGGTACGCCTATACGGCGTCGTGCCTCGATCCGGGGACGCTCGGCGCGTTCATCAGCGCCCACTACGCGCGCGGCCCCGAGGACACCTGCGCCCAGGGCGCGGTCGCGTGGCGCTAGCGGCGGCTGGCCGGTGGTGCCGCCGGCTCGGCGAGCAGCTCTTCGATGAGCTCCTCGAAGTGACGGCGGAGCTCGACGTTGGCGGCGCCGGTGGCGGGGCCGGCGAAGCCGCTGTGCACGGCGCGCACGCGGCCATCGCGGTGTAGGAAGATCGTCGTCGGGTAGGCGCGCACGCGATCGAGCAGCGGCAGGCTGCGCGAGGCCTTCTCCTTGTCGGCCAGGCCGGCGATGAGCAGGGGAAACTCGACGTGATGGAACGCGGCGAAGCGCTGGACCTGCGCCGAGTCCTGGGCGAGCTCGCCGGTGACTTCGAAGGCCAGGCCGACGATCGCCAGCCCGCGGGCGCGGTACTTGCGATCGAGCTCGACGAGGTAGGCGGTGGCGTCGTTGCAGTTGGGGCACCAGGTGCCAAAGACCTCCAGGATGCGCGCCTTGCCGGCCAGCGCCGGATCATTAAGGGCGCGGCTGCGTCCCTGCAGATCGGGAAAGCGCAGGGCGCCGAGCTCCGCCTGCGGGTTTACGTGGCTCTGCGCGAACGGATCGACGAGCTCGGCCTTGTCGTCGGGCTCGCCGGTCCACGTGTCGTGCCAGCGATCGCCGGAGTAGAAGTCGCCCGCCAGGCGTACCGCGGTGGTCCGCGGCGGCTCGCCCGGCAGCACGCGGGCCTCGAAAAGGAAGGCGTGGGCGCCGTCGAAGCACGACAGGCGCAGGCGGTCACCGTCGCGGTTGCCGGCAAGGTAGCGATAGTCGCCGGTGCTGGTCAGGAAGGTCCCGGTCAGCAGATCTGGGGACTGCTCGGTGAACAGTCCCACCGCGGCATCGGGGTCGCTGGCGAACTTCACCCGCCAGCGCGGCGGCAGCGGCGCCGACGAGGTCGGACGCGGCGCGCCGCCGGCAGCCGGGGCGGTGAAGCGGCGGGCGGCGCCGAAGCGGGCATGGAACGGCAGCTCGACAAAGGAGTCGGCGCCCTTCTGCTTGCGCCACGTTCCGTCCAGAGCCTGCCCCGCGGCCCCGAGCCGGGCGCGCAGCGTCGAGGCGTACGGATCCAGGTGGAGGACCAGCTCACCCGCCGCAAAGCCGACCCGGGCGATGGGAATACGCTCGGGAGGGTTGAGCAGGAACGCCCGCAGGGAGCTCGCGCTGCCCGGCGCCGCTGGTTGCAGCTCCAGACCGAACGGCAGCTCACCGCCCGGGCTGTCGAGCCAGGCCCGCCAGACCCCGGTTGCCGGCGCGACCGACGGGCTGCTCGATGAGCTGCTTGGTGGGCCAGCGAGCGGGCGCGGTGGGGCCGCGGCGAGCTGCGCAGCGCAGACCAGCAGGAGCAGCGCGCCGAACGCCCCAGCAAGAAGACCGCGCCTGGCGCAGGTGCGACCCGCTCTGGCCGTCGCCTCGCCGCCCGAAGATGCTCTGGCAAGAAGGCCGCGCCTGGCGCAGGTGCGGCGGTGACTTATTGAGCTGTACTGATCCATGAAGAGGCCCTGGGACCAAGCCCTTGTCCAGGGCTTGCGCGAGCGGAAAGATTACCCGATGAGCAGCAGGCTGACCGAAAGATCCTGATGGCAGTTGCCAAAGCCCGGCACGTACCCCTGCTCGCCGAAAGTGCACATCCCGAGCAGCGGCGCGTTGCCGAGCCGCCGCGCCAGCTGCTCGCGCAGGCCGCTATCGAGCTCGGCGCCGATTGCTCCCGCGCAGCCGGCGCAGTAGATGAGGATGCCCACTCGCACCTGCTCGGGTGAAAGGCCTGCCCGCTGCAGCGACTCGGTGCACAGCTCCCCGAGCACCGTGGTGAGTCCGGCCACGCTGCCGCTCATCACCGACAGGGTCTGGCCCGGCTCGGCGCAGGCAAACAGCGAGACGCTGCGATCCGGGGCGTTGATGTGCGCCGGGTGGATGGTGAGCCAGTGCGCTCCCGCCGCGGTCTCGCACTTTATTCCGAGCGGCCGCAGGGCGGTCTGGGCCAGGATGTTGCCGCCGTCGCGCAGCTGGTCGCTGACGGCGCCGTCGAGCCACTCGTTGAGGACCTCGCCGGCGGGGCGGCCGTCGAGCTCGTGCAGGTTGCGGCCGGTGCTGGCGGTGACGTTGCCGCGGCGCTCGGTGGGCGCGTAGGGGGCGCGGATCGCGCCGCCCACCGCCACCGCGCCGAAGATGCCGACCAGCGAGACCGCTTCCTTGAGCGGGCCGCTGCTGGTAAACACGCTCCACTCCCCGGCAATCGCGTGATCGGCGGCGCTGCCGCCAAAGGCCGGCACCCCGGGCAGCAGCTCGGCAAGCGCACCGAGCAGCGCCTCCTCGGGACCGGGAGAGGAGTTGAACAGGACTACCCGCGGCAGCTCGCCGCCGCTGTGCAAAAGGAGCTCCTGCGCCGCCTGGCGCGCCGCCGCCCGTGGGTCGGTGCCGACCGCCGCCGCCCCGACCGCGATCCGCACACCCTTGCCCCCAGCAAGCAGGAGCACCCCGACAACTCCATCAGGACCGTTTACCACCCCGGAGGGCCCGAGCAGACCGAGCGAGGTGGTGATGCCGTGCACCGCCACCCCGGGCAGCGCGGCACCCAGCGCCGCGAACACCTGCTGGGCATCATGCTCGACGGTCGCGGTGACGAAGGCGACGCTCGGCGCGTGGCCGTGCAGCGTGGTGCGCGCCTGGGCGACCGCTTCTCTGACGGCGACCGCGGTGTCGGAGTGGACGCTCGAGCCAAGTCCGGCGAATAGTTGCGACATGTTCTCTCCTTGAGTTTGCGGCGCCGCCGCGGCGCCGGGCCCAGAGTCGCACCAGTCACCGCTGCCGAGTCCTGATTCCTGGTTACTGGTCCGGGTCGGGATCATTTAACAGGTGCGTCAGCTCGTCGAGATGGCTGTGCACCATGGCCAGCTCTTGCACCGCCCGCCAGACCTTGGCCAGGTCCTGCGCATCATCGGACGAGTCCCAGGTGTACTTACGGACCTTGACCCCGGAGAGCATGATGAGCCGTGACACTGCGAACGATGAGAAGTGGTCCTCAACGTACTTCACGATCCGATAAATGCGACTCGCCATCCCGGCTTCTCCAGGTCTCTCTGCACGCGAGGCGGAGTGGGAGAGCGGACCCACCGCGCACCAGGCTGCATGTGACCAGCGCTTGCTTCAGTGTAGCTCCGAATCATCCGGCGAGCGTACTTATCAGGATTGCTTCGAGCTCCTGGTCAGAGAGATCGATGGGGTTTGAGCGCATGCTCCCGCCGCGCGCCTGGGCGACGATGCGGCTGAAGCTCTGCGGGACCACGCCGCGCTCGCGCAGGGAACGGACGCCGAGCCGCTTGCGCAGCGAAAGGAGCTGCTCGGCAGCGCGCTCGGGAGTCTGCGGACCGCCCGGACAGATGAGCGCGATGATCTCGCTGTAGCGGTCGAGCGCCGGGTGGCCGGGAGCGCGGCGCTTGAGCGCCTCGATGTTGGCGAGCAGCGTCGCCGGCAGCAGGCAGGCGCAGGCGTCGCCGTGCGCGACCTCGTAGTAGCCGCCGAGCGGCGCGACCAGCCCGTGGACGGCGCCGAGTCCGGCGTTGGCCAGGACGATTCCGCCCCACAGGCAGGCCAGCGCCATCTGGTCGAAGGCGGCGGCGTGCTCGCGGGCCGGCCCGGC
>DAOMZC010000132.1:0-10958 GCA_035437965.1 Pseudomonadota bacterium | reverse complement strand
GGCGCTGACAAAAAAGCAGCTCCGGTCGGCCCACGCCTATTGGCTCCCGCAGGAGTGTTTGGGGGGTGACCGCCAAGAGGGGAATTAGGCGGGGTGGGAGGTGAGGAGCTTGGGGGAGCGGCTCCGCTTAGACGTGGGCGTGGGTGTCGTGGGTCTTGGGGCGGAACAGGGAGACCAGGCGCTTGCCGGCTTGCTTGACGCCGTGGAGCGGGTCCTTGAGGTAGGGGGCCACTTCGTGGACGACGTCCGAGGCGGTCGCGCTCACTGTGTGCTTGGGCCAGAAGAACGGGCTCTGGAAGCGGGGGTTCCGGGCCATGAACAGCTTGACCTCGGCGGGGCTCACGCCGTGGGCGGTGCAGGCGGCTTCGAACTCGCTGCGGGCGGCGGCGCGGGCCTTGAACAGCATCATCTGGACGCGGCTGTAGACGTTGACGGCGCCGTCGCCCGAGGTCTCGATGGGGAGGAAGATGGCGCCGGGCCACTTCTCGGTGACGAATGACTGGACGCCGTCGGATACGCCCGAGCTCGGCATGCAGCCGAAGGGCTTGACGGACAGGGTCATGGTGGCCTTCTTGTGCGACACATTGAGGATCAGCTTGCCGACCTCCATGTGGCCTTCGCCGCCGCGCAGGTGGTTGTTGTAGAAGTCGCGCGCGGTGTCGGCGACCTCGTCCATGTTGGGCAGCGGGTAGTTGTGCAGGCCGATGATGGCGCCGATCGACTTGAAGAGGCCGCGGACGACGTGCTCGGCCACCCACAGGGTCGCCAGCTTCTTCTGCGGGTTGGTCCCGGCCAGGCCCTTGCGGCCGCTGTCCTCCTGGCGCAGGGTCATGCGCTGCTTGGTGTCCCAGCGGTGCTCCCAGATGTTGTAAAGGAGCCAGTTGGTGACGATCTGGATGTCGACCTCGGCGCCCTCCTGCTCGAGGAAGCGCTGCAGGCCGTAGTTGCCGTCGCCCTCGGTGGTCATCGCCCAGAACTCGCCGATCACCGACACCTTGGGCTTGATCGTGACGCGGTCGACCTCGACGTTGCGCAGGATGCGGCGGACCTGGAACAGGGCCCACAGGATGTTGGTGCGCTTCTGGAAGGTGTTAAACAGGATCTCCTTGCACTCGGCGAGCGCCTTGTCGGTAGAGCCCTTCACCTTCTCGTAGGGGCGCATGCGGTAGCCGATGGCGTTCAGGGCATCGCCGACGACGATCGCCATGACCACCGAGACGAAGAACTTCGGGTTGAGCTCCAGGCCCTCGCCGCCGCCGGTGGCCTGCTTGAGGCCGCCCTGCTGCTGGAACAGGAGCACGCGGAAGCCCTCGAAGCCGCTGTCGCGCAGGGCCTTGCGGTACTCGGTGACGTAGGTGCCGAAGCGGCAGGGGCCGCAGGCGCCGGCGGTCACGAACAGGTAGTTGGCGACGATGTCCTTGGTCGGGATCTTCTCGACGTCGCGCAGGTGGGTCAGGTGCTTGACGAGGTTGCCGACGGTGAAGTAGGTCGGGTTGCACTGGCCGCGGTTGCCGAATTCCTTGCCGAACTGCAGGGCCGCGGTGTCGGGCACGTCCAGGGTCTGGACCTTGTAGCCGATGCCGGACAGGGCGCCGGTGATGAGGAAGTCGTGGGCCATCGTGAGGCCGCCGAGGAGGATGGTGGTGTGGGCGCGCTGGTCGGCGGTGAACACGCGCGGGTTCGGGTCGACCCAGTGCCGCTTCTCGCCGTCCAGGCCGAGGCTTTGGCGCTGCTCGGCCTCGAACTTCTGCAGCTCGGCGTCGATGTCCAGGGCAAAAGCGGGCTCCGCCTTCGCCTTGGCCTGGCCGATGACAGGGAGCTGCACCCGGCGCTTCTCACCAATCTGGATCGGTTCCATGAGGATCTCCTTGTTGCCTGCGTGCCCAGGCGGCCGTGGCCGCCGCAAAGTTTCGTTAACCGTTTTTAACCGCGAAATCCGCTACAGCCGCACCACGCGGTCCTCGGCGGTCTTCTTGATGCCCAGGCGCACCAGGCCCTTGTCGGGCTCTAACGTGGCGCCGGTGGGCTGGAAGCGCGCCGAGTACTCGGCGACCTTGCGCTTGACCTCGTCGATCTGCTTGGCGAGGGTGTCGTCCTGCTGCTGGCGGTCGCGCAGCTGCTGCTGCTTGAGCTGCAGGAGCTGCAGGCGCTTCTCCTCGATGCGCAGGTGCAGCTGGGCGCTCTTTTTGTGCGCGTCGTCCAGCCGCTCCTCGTGGAGCTTGAGGCTGTGGGCGTAGGTCTTGACGCGGATCTTGATCGAGCCGCCGGGCTTATTGGCGTCGATGTCGTGCAGAGCCGAGTACGGCGTCGCGCTGGTGCCGATGATCGAGTCGATGAGACCGTAGATCGGCGCATCGTGACCGCACTTGAACGACGACAGGTCGAGGACCACGACGTTGGGGTGGCGGGCCGCGAACTTCGCCGCCCACACCTTCTGCACGGAGTTGGCGGAGTAGTTCTCCGGCCACACGTCCTGGACCTCGAGCGGCCCCTCGATGAGGCCGCGATCGATGTCGTCCTTGTAGAAGCGGTACAGCCACCGCGGGTCCTTGGGCAGCGAGCGCATCGACAGGATCGGATACCCGAGCACCTGGAACTCCTCGAGCACCGAGTGGTTCAGGCCCGGGTCGCTGTGATAGGGCCGGCCGATGAGCAGCACCGCGACGCGGTTCTCGGTCTCGACCGTCTCGAGGATGGCCTGGCCGCGCTTCTGGATCTCGCGGTCGAAGACCTCCATCGCCTTGTGGCCCTGCTCGACCGCGTAGTCGCTCTCGTCCTCGGTGATGTCGAGGAGCTCGCCGAAGCACTCGAACAGCTGGCGGCGCAGAAGCGCCGGCTCGGTGAAGGTGAGGGCGGGGTCGACGTAGCGGATGCCGCGGGTCTTGAAGAAGTCGACCTCCTTGGTGAACGCCGCCTTCATGACCTCGGGGGCGCCGGCGACGATCGGGCAGCTGGCGGTGTCCATCACCTTGTGCAGACCGGGCGGCACGTGGGTGATGCACGGGAAGAAGATCGCGTGCAGCTTCTTGTCGTCGCGGTGGTGGTGGAAAAGGAGGTTGTGGATGTGCGCCTGCGCGACCTTGGACGGGTAGCACGGATCGATCGAGCCGTACTTGCCGCCCTCCTGCCACATCTCCTCGGAGGTGTCGTCGGAGAACACGACGTTCTGCTTCTGGATGCCGAGCGCCTCCAGGTACGTGCGGATAAACGGCGCGATCGACCACACGTTCAGCACCTTGGGGATGCCGACGCGCTGGCTGGCGCGCTTGGTCCACGCCGCCGCGGAGCTTCTCTGGAACAGCCGGCGGATCGGCACCCGCTTGGTGCTGAACAGCGACTTTTTCAGCTCCACATCGTCGATCATCGTGTCGGCGGTGGGCATCGGCGGCGCGTCGTAGAAGTGGCGGTACAGCTGCTTGGACTCGTAGTCGACGAGGTTCGGGAACGCCTTCATCAGGCGCTTGCGCTGCTTGGTCAGGTCGAGCATCGCCTCTTCGGACTCGACGGTGCCCTTCTCGCACGAGAAGCCGGCGATGTAGCGGCTGGTCGCGCCGTCGGGGGTCTCGGTGTCGATGAAAGTCCGCGCGCATTCGTTCGGGCAGAAGTGGCAGCGCGTCGACTCGTCGTTGCGCGAGATGAACTTGAGGTCGATCGCGGCGTCGATGCCGATGAACGTGCTCTTGCCGCGGCGCTTGACGATGCGCAGCGTCTCCATCGCGGCGCCGATCGCGCCCGCCTCGCCGGTGTGCGGGTGGACGTAGACCTCGGCGCCGGGCACCCGGTCCTTGATGTAGTCGACCTGCGCCTTGACCGCCGCCAGGTTGTGCTGGGTGCCGCCCTGGAGGACGAACTTCTTGCCCAGGCTCGCCATGCGCGGGATCTGCACCACGTACTGCCAGACGTTCTTGGGCAGCACCTGCGCCAGACCCGCCAGGAGCTCTTCCTTGGAGTAGCCCTCCTTCTGGAAGTTGACGCGGTCGCTGTCGAGGAACACGGCGCAGCCGTAGCTGAACTTGGGCGACAGATCGGCCTGGAAGGCGACGTCGGCGTACTTGGTGACCGGCACCCCGAACTGATCCGCCATCGCCTGCAGCAGCATGCCGTTGCCGGCCGAGCACTGGTTGCTGAGGCGGAAGTTCTTGATGTCGCCGTTCTCCATGAACAGGACCTTGATGTCCTGGCCGCCGATGTCGCAGATGACGTCGACGTCGCCGAAGAAGTGCACCGCCGACATCATGTGGGCGACCGTCTCGACGATGTTGACGTCGGACTTGACCGACTCTTGGAGGACGTCGGCGGCGTAGCCGGTGGCGCCGAAGCCCATGACCTGCAGCGTCGCCCCCTGATCCGTCGCGTACTTGCGGATCTGGGCGAGGATCTCCTTGGTGTCCTGGATCGGATTGCCCTTGGAGAGCTGGTACTCCTTGGTCAGGATCTCGGCGGTGTCGTAGTCGATGAGCACCGCCTTGGACGAGGTCGAGCCGCCGTCCATGCCGATGACGCCGCGCACCACCTGGCCCGGCTCAAGGGGCTTCTTCTGGAACTTGGGAATCCGGTACTGCTCGCGGAACGCCTCCAGCTCGGTCAGCTTGTCGGTGCTCGCCGGCGAGCGGAGCAGCGGCGGGCCGGCGGTGTCGCCCAGGCGCGACTTGCGGCCGGTGGTGATGAAGTCGTGGAGGCCCGTAAGGCCGCGGTATAGGCCGACGGTGGCCGGCTCGTACAGGCCGTACATGACGGCGCCGTAAGCGGCGTAGTACTGGGCGTTGTCGGGGACGAGGATCAGCTCCTCGATCGGCACGTCCTTGGGGTAGTCGAAGCCGCGGTCGCGCCAGGTCTCGGGGATGCGCTTGCGCCAGCAGTCGCGCAGAAACGGCAGGTAGGTGTTGGGACCGCCGAGCAAGAGCACCTTGGGCTTGAGGGTGTTGCCGCGGGTCAGCACCGACAGGTTCTGCATGACGATGGCGTCGGCGAGCGAGTTCATGATCTCGATCGCCGGGATGCCGCTCTTGACGAGGTTCACGATGTCGGTCTCGGCGAACACGCCGCACTTGGCGGCGACGTGGTGGAGCTTGCTGTCGTCAAACGCGATCTGGACGACCTCGCTGCTCGGCAGTCCCACCTTGAGCACGCACTTGTCGATGGTGGCGCCGGTGCCGCTGGCGCACTTGTCGTTCATCGAGGTGCTGGCCTGCTTGTCGCCGGTCTTGTCGTTCTTCTTGAAGATGATGATCTTGGCGTCCTGGCCGCCGAGCTCGCACACCGACAGGACATCGGGGTGCAGGGTCTCGACCGCGAGGGTCACCGCGTTCACCTCCTGGACGAACTTGGCGCCGACGTGCGGGGCGATTGGCGAGGCTCCCGAGCCGGTGATGAACATGCGGATCTGCGACTCCGCCAGCTGCGGGAACTCCTTGGCGATGGCCTGCAGGAAGTCCAGGACAAACTCCGCCTGCTTGGTCTGGTGGCGCTGGTAGTCGCTCCACAGGATCTGCTTGGTCAGCGGGTCGACGACCACCGCCTTGACGGTGGTGGACCCGACGTCCATGCCGATCATTACGGGGTCTTTGCGATCCCTACACTCGGGCGAGACGAAGGCTGTCATGAAATCGGCTCCTTCTGCGCTGCAGAATAGACTGACAGTTCAGTCTATGGAGACACGTTACGAGCAGCCCCTTGGGAGGTCAATAATAAATTGACGCGATTTCTCGTCGCGCAGGCCGCGCGGCCGGGTGTCAGGTAGCGCGTTTACCGGGTGGTCGAACAAGGGATGGTCGGTCCAGCCGAGCGGACGGCGAGGTCGCCCAGAGGTTACGCAGAGGCTGCCCGGGGTCGCTCAGAAGTCGCTCAGAAGTCGCCAGGAAGCCAGGTGGGATAGAGGTCACGAGCAATAATCAGGCGATAACAATTTTGTAAGATAAACGATATAGTGCTCTGTGATGATACGCGAAGTCTTGCTAGGCAGCCTGCTGCTGGGGGCGCTCAGTATCGGCAGTCCGGGCACTAGCACCGCCGACGAGGCGCTGGATATCGCGCGCAAGCGCTACCACGCCGGTGAGCAGGAGTTCGTCAACGGCCGCTACTGGCAGGCCGCCAAGGCGTTCGAGGAGGCCTACGATCTGTCCAAGCGCGTCGACCTGCTGTTCAACGCCGCGCGCGCCTACGATCGCGGCGAGTACACGGTCCGCGCCATCGAGGCCTACGAGGCTTATCTAAAGGCCGGCACGGTCCCCGACCGCGTCCAGATCGAGAAGCGCGTCGAGGAGCTGCGCAAGACCCTGGCCCGGCTGCTCATAAAGACAAGCGAGACCGCCTTCATCTTCGTCGACGGCCACGAGTACGGCAAGACGCCGATGAAGCAGGCGATCCCGATGGACGGCGGCTACCACCGCGTCGAGGTCCGCACCGGCAACCGCACCTGGTCCAAGGAGCAGCACTTCAGCGCCGGCCAGCCCTACGAGTTCGAGGCGATCCTCACCGAGGAAAAGACCGGACCCGGGGCGGGCCTGGTGAGCATCGGCGCCGAGGAGCGGCGGCCCAAGTCCAAGACCCGCCGCCTGGCGGTGGTGCTGGGCGCCGGGGCGGCAATCGACATCCTGGGCACGAACTTCCCTCCCCACCAGGTGGCGCTGAGCTTCGGGGCCGAGTACCGCATGATCGAAGGTCCCTACGGGGCGCTGGATCTGGCGGTGCGGGTGCCGCTGGAATTTCTCCAGCAGTGGACCAACGCCGGCTTCCTCGTCGGGCTGCGCGGGGCGCTGACCCCGTCGCCGCGGATCCCGCTGGAGCTCGTCCTGTCCGGCGATCTGGGCCTGGGCGTCCTGGAGTTTCGCTCGAGCGCGCCGCCGGCGTCGCAGCAGGTCTGCGCCTCGCCGTCGCCGCTTGGCACCTGCACCCTGTACGGGGTGCGCCTGCACCCGGCGCTCAGCGTCGCCTACCGCTTCACCCCCGCCTTCGAGCTGCGCGCCGAGGTCCTCGGCGTCGAGCTCAACTTCACCTCACCGCTGGTCGATCCCCGCCTGAGCTTCGGCATCGCCGCCGCCTACCGCTTCTACTAAACCAAGCTCCGCCAAGCTGGCGGCCCGCCGGTCGCAGCCGGCGCAGAATCTTTGCAACGCGGCGGGCTTGGGGTACGGTGGCGGCGCATGACTGTGCCTCTTTCTGCATCCCCGAGCGGCTCGGGGTCGAGCCCGCGCCTTCTCGGAGAGCCGCCGCGGCGCCGCCTGCCGCTCCTCATGCGGGTGCTCGCAGTCGTGTCGCTGCTTGCCGGTCTGTGGGGGGCCGTGTCGTCGCTGGCCGAGCTCCTCGGCGGGGTGCGCGTCGATCGCACCGAGTTCATCTCGCGGGTGCGCGATCACCAGCTTGCCCTGTTTGACAGCCTCCAGGCCGGCAGCCCGCCCGGCAGTTCGGCGGGAAATCAGGCGGCGAGCAGCGGCATCCCGCTGGCCCAGCCGCTGATCGCGCCGTTCCTGCGGCTGCCGCGGGCCGAGGCCGAGCGGCTCTCCCTGCTCCTCAGCGGCGAGCTTTACGAGCACCTGCCGGTGACGATCCCGATGGCGCTCCTGCAGCTCTTGCTAAGCTGGCTGCTCCTCACCGGGTCGCTGGGCGTACTGCGCCGCCAGTCCTGGGCGCTGCCGATGTGGAGCTGGGCCTGCATGGTCAACCTGCCGTACGCGCTGCTCTCGGTCCTGGTGAGCCTGGTGCACAGCCGCGCCATCCGCGAGCACCTGGGGCCCGAGGTCGCCGCGGCGCTCGCCAAGGTCAGCGGTCACTCCGTCGAGGCGGAGCTCGCAGGCTTCCACCAGCTGACCCGGCTTTACGTCGGCGGCCAGGCGGCGATGCTGGCCTTGTGGGCGCTGCTCCTGTGCGGCACCGGGCTCTACCTGCAGCGCTACGCGGTCGGCGGCCAGCGCCCCTAGACTTGTCTCAGCCTGCTAGCCCTTGATCAGCTTGAAGGCGTGCGTCCACTGGTTGCGGTTGAAGCCGCGGACGCACCACAGCTGGCACAGCGGCTCGATCGCGCGCGCCGACTCGACCTGGCCCATGTCCTCGGTGTCCCAGCCCAGCTGCTCGCACAGCCGGGTCACTTCCTGCTTGGCGGCGGCGTCGTTGCCGCAGATGAACATCGTCGGCCGCCCGTCGGCGAAGCTCGGGTTGACCATGAACGAGTTGCCCACCGAGTTGAACGCCTTGACCAGCCGCGCCGCCGGCACCTTTTGCTGCAGCTGCTCCATCAGCGAGTCATTGGGCCCGGTGAAGTACTGGAGGACGCCGTTCACCGGCGGCTTCTCGTCGATCGGGTTTGTGGTGTCGATGACGACCTTGCCGGCGAGGTTGTCGTGGCCGGCCAGCTCGAGCGCGCTCGCGGCGGCCCGCCCGAGCACCGCCAGCACCACGACCTCGGCGTGGCGCGCCGTGGCGGCAAAGTCACCCACCGCGATGCCGGCGCCCTTTTCGGCCTGCCAGGCGGTGAGCTTGGCCGGCTCACGGCTGCCGATCATGACGTCGTGCCCGTGCTTCTTGAACCCGAGGGCGAGGATCTGGGCGACCTGGCCCGACCCAAGGATGCCGATCTTGGACATGTGTGGACTCCTTAAGAAACGTCGCGCCCGGGCCCCAGCCCGGTGACGCCGGCTGCTGAGCGAGCGGGGGCCATTTTAGCACGCGAGACGGCCGCCCCGAGCCCCCCTTACTGCTTGGCGAACTTGCCGGACTTCCACACGTAGCGGGTCTTTTTGTCCTGCCAGGGCAGGAGGATCGGGATCATGTCCTCGGCCGGCAGCTCGCCGTAGCTTGCCTCCGAGAAGCCCACCGCCGGCTGCGGCGTGAGCTCGATCTCGGTGCCCTTGCCCTTTTTGACGAAGCTCACCTGCACCGACAGGCGGCGGGCGCCCTGGGCACCCTGCTCCTTGGCCACCTCGGCGGCGAACAGCGACTCGAAGCGGCCGCCGGCGAGGCGGTAAATGCGCAGCACCTCGCGACCGCCGCCGTTTCCGTGCTCGGCGATGCGCACCGCTACCGCTTGCTTGTCACCCTCCAGCGCGATGAGCTGCACGTCCTTTATGTCATTGCGCGACGGCGCCATCTCCAGATACGCGTACGCCTTGCCCGAGAAGGCGAGGAACTTGCCGGCCATGAGCAGCCGCCCCAGACCCTCGCCGATGTCGGCGTTGCGCTCGAAGAACACGTCGGAGGCGCGCACGTTGAGGTCCTTCAGCAGGTCGCCGTAGCTCGACTGCCCCTCGGCGAACTCGACCTCGGACAGCTGGCTCGGGCGATCGAGCGGCGAGGTCTCGGCGTAGCTCAGCTTGCCGGCGCCCGGTCCGTCGACGTCGACCACCTTGATCGCCAGCTTCAGCGGCGCGCCCTCGCGGTAGCCGGGGATGATCTTCTTGGGCAGGCGCAGCTCGACCGCGTAGCCGCGCGGCTGCAGGGCGTCGTAGACCTCGAACACCGGCCCGCCCTTGAGCGGCGCGCGCCCCGCCGGCCCCTCGCCCTGCACCACCTTGGGCGGCGACTTGGCCTCCCAGCGCACGACCCGCGGCTGCTTCTGCGGATTGGCGCCCGGCCAGATGAGGAGCTTGTCGATGCGCAGCGGCTCGCCGGTCTTGCTGTCGACGCCGAAGGCGAGCTGCAGGTGATCCTCGGCCGGCCCCGCCTCCTTGCTGCGGATGATGATGTCGTCGTCGACATCGACCAGGAGGTACATGTCCTTGGGCCCGTAGTTGCAGCTGACCCGCACCGCCAGCGTGCGCCCGGTCATTCCCGGCGCCGGGTTGACCTTCAGGATGATCGGGCTTACGCCTTCCCAATCGCTGAGCAGGCCGTCGATGTGGATCGTCCCCTCCTCGACCAGGCCGCACGGGATCGTCGTCACGTCGGCGGCGGCGGCCGGCCCGGCCAGCGACACCCCGGCCAGGGCGACAAAGAACGCCAGACTCAGAGCTGCATGGGAGTGCATCGCCCAAGTATAGCCAAACCGTCGCCGCACCTAGAATCGACCTAGATGCCCGGGGTCGGCGGGTGGACGATGCGCACCAGGCCCTGCATCCGCTTGGAAATATGGACCTGGTTGTTGGCGTCGACGATGATCGCGCCGGCGTCGGGGATCGACTCGATGAGCTGCAGGCCGCGCTCGGCCCCCATGATGAGGATCGCGTCGTCCAGGCCGTCGGCCGTCGTCGCGTCCTTGGCGTAGACGGTCACCGAGCGGGCGGCGCGCGCCGGGTAGCCGGTGCGCGGATCGAGGATGTGGTGGTAGCGGACGCCGCCCTTGACGAAGCCGCGCTCGTAGTCGCCGGCGGTCGAGAAGGCGTGGTCGCGCACCGGGCAGACCGCGAAGAAGTCGTCGGGGGCGGGGCTGCGCGGGTCGCGGATGCCGGCGAGGAACGGCTGCCCCGCCTTGCTGCCGAACAGCATCAGGTCGCCGCCCGCCTGTACCATGCCGTTACGCAGCCCCTGACTGCGCAGCACCCGCACCGCCGCGTCGACGGCGTAGCCCTTGCCGATGCCGCCCAGGTTGATCGCCATGCCCGGCTTGCCCAGCATCACCGTGCGCGCCTGCTTGTTCAGGCGGATCTGCCGCCAGTTGATGAGCGGCAGGCGGCGCTTGAGCTCGGCCGGGTCGGGCAGCTCGGCGCGCAGATCGTCGTCGAAGTGCCACAGCCCCTTGAGCCCGTAGTACGAGATGTCGAACACCCCGTCCGAGCGGCGCGAGTAGTCGAGCGAGGCCTGGATGACCTCGAACACCTCCGGCGAGACCGCCACCGCGGAGCGCCCGGCGGCGGCATTGATGCGCGAGATCTCGCTGTCCGGGCGCCAGGTGGTCATCAGGCCCTCGAGGCGGCGGATCTCGGCGAACGCGCGGTCGATCTTGGCCCCTACCGCGTCGTCGATCTCGGCCGACGGCTCGCCTTCGATGAAGACCCGCAGCTGGACCAGGGTGCCCATCGCCACCCCCG
>DAOMZC010000131.1:0-10962 GCA_035437965.1 Pseudomonadota bacterium | reverse complement strand
CCCCGCTGGTCCGGTGCCGGAGGCGCGCTACGCCGCCGGCGCGGTCCACCTGGAGGCGCGCTACGAGCTGGTGACCGCCCCCGGCCTCTTCCACAAGACCGGCTACCTTGCCGGCGAGGACGGGCGCCGCCTGGCCGATCTGCGCTGGGCGCTGTCCGACCCCCCGGTGCGCGCCGTGTGCTGCGCCCGCGGCGGCTACGGCACCCTGCGCTACCTGCCGCAGCTGCTCGCCGTGCCGAGCTCCGAGCTGCGCCCCGTGCCTCTGGTCGGCTTCTCCGATATCACGGTGCTGCACGCCTGGGCCGCCACCGCGCGCCTGCGGACGATCCACGGGCCGGTGGTGACCCAGCTCGGCGAGCTGACCGCGGCCGACGCCGCCGCGCTGTGGACGCTGCTCGAGGATCCGGCGCCGCCGCCGCCGCTCGAAGAGCTGTTGCCGCTCAGCGCGCCGCGCGCCCCGGTGCAGGGCCGCCTCCTCGGCGGCAACCTCGAGGTCCTGTCGCGGCTCTGCGGCACCCCGCTCGGTCAGGCCCTGCTGCCCGGCGAGCCCGTGGTGCTGCTCCTCGAAGAGGTCACCGAGGCCCCCTATCGCATCGATCGCGCCCTGACCCAGCTCCTGCTCTCCGGCGCCCTGCGCCAGGTGTGCGCCGTGGTGATCGGCGACCTCGTCCGCTGCGACGGCCCCGCCGACGGCTCGCACCCGAGCGCCCTGGATGTCATCGCCGAGCGCCTGCACTCCCTGGGCGTCCCCATCCTCGCCGGCGCGCCGATCGGCCACGGCCCGCGCAACCGCGCCGTCCCGCTGGGGGCCCGCGTCGAGTGCAATCCCCACCGCCGCAGCCTGGAGTTCCTGGAAGGCGCGGTGAGCTGAGCACCGGCCAGCGGTCTACGGCGACGCCGGCCCGTCCGACTCCGGCTCGGCTTCCGGCGCCGCGGCGAGCTCGGCTCCCGGCGCATCCTTGGCCGCCGCCAGGCGGGCGCGCCGGGCCGCCCGCGCTTCCTTGCGCGCCTGCTCGGCCAGCAGGGCGTCGCGCGCCGCGCGGCTGCCCAGCACATACCCGATGACGATGCCGAGCATCAGCATCACCGGGATATAGATGAAGTGGGCGGCGGTGGGCATGGCGCCGCTAGCTCGAGCTTGTGCCCGTGGCCTGGTTCAGGCGCTCGGCAAGCTGGGCGATCTCGGCCTCCAGCTGGCGGGTGCGGCGCGCCGTGAGGCCGACGAACACCAGCACCGCCAGCCAGATGAAGCCGTAGGCGGTGGCGACCAGCGGTCCGGCCGGGATGCCCTCCTCGACGTTGGTCATGTTGGCCGGTCGGCTGTCCGGGACGAAGCCTTCGCTGTCGGGCACCGCCTTGGGAGCCGGAGCGGCGGCCGCCCCATACGCCGCCGCTGCCGCTGGTTGTCCGCCGGGGGCATCGTCGGCACGGCTGGCGAGCGGCAGCCCGGTGGCGAGCGCAAAGCTGAGGATGAAGCTGGGCACGAGCAGTCTGGACATTCGGCGTCCTTTGGCGAGGCCAGGTGCCGCCGCGGGCAGCACCGTAAGTGTTTGGCGCGGCAAGCGCGTAGTGGAGCGAGGGCCGAGCGGCGCGAGCGGCAGCGCGGCCCTCAGTTGATGGTGCCTGGTCACGGGTGACTCGTCGGTCGTCACGGTCGTCACGGTCGGCTCAGTCGTCAATGAGGCCGGCGTCCTGCGCCTGCAGGTGCAGCCCGTTGTAGCGCGCCCGCGCCCGCTCCAGCCGCACCCGCAGCTGGATGAGCACGATGAACAGCACGTGAAGCGAAACCATGGACAGCCAGAACGCCGGCCGCATTCCCGGGTCGAGCGTCGGCACCACGCTGGTCTTGGGGTGGATCGTCCGCCACAGCGACACCGAGATGTAGATGAGCGGCACGTCCGCCGCCCCGAACAGCGCCAGGCCCGCCCCCAGCCGCCGCCCGCCCGGCCCGCCGTAGCGCCGCGCGAACAGGTAGGCGATAAAGATGATCCACAACAGCGCCGTCGTCGTCAGCCGCACGTCCCACTGCCACCACACCCCCCACGCCTTGCGCGCCCACAGCGGCCCGCTGACGATCGCGATCAGGCCAAACACCACGGTCAGCTCGGCCGCCGACACCGCGACGTGCTCGGCCTTCTCCGAGTCCTTGAACAGGTACAGCGCGCTCGCCACCCCGCAGGTGAGCGCCGCCAGCATCGCCAGCCACGCGCACGGCACGTGGAAGTAGAAGATGCGCTGGACAAAGCCCATGGTCGGCTCGTTCGGGGCGCGCAGGATGAGCTGCGGCGCCAGCAGCAGCCCCACGGCGGTGAAAGCAAGCAGGAGCCAGAACGTCGTCAGCGGTGCCGACTTGGTCAGGGCAGGGGGATCGGTGGACGTCGCCATCGCAGGTTACTCCGTCGCGCAGAGCGGCTCGAACAGCCACAGGCCGCCCATCACCGCCAAGCTGTCAAAGACGAGCAGGAACTTGAGCCAGCGCGCCGCGTCGGCGAGGCTCTCGGGGGTTCCGTAAAGGATTGCATAGGTGCCGCGGGCGCCGGCCAAGAGCACCGGGACGACCAGCGGGTAGACGAGCAGCGGCAGCAGCACCTCGCGCACCCGGGCGCGGCCGAGCGAGGCGCCGAACAGCGCCGCCACCGCCGCGAAGCCGATGATCCCCAGCGTCAACAGCAGGATCAGCCGGCCCCACGCCCCGGCGTCGCCGACCTGCATGCCGAACAAGAGGCACAGCGCCGGCACGACCACCGCGCACAGGAGCAGCATCAGCAGCGACACCGACAAGAGCTTGGACAGGTACAGCGCCGAGCGCTCGACCGGGGCGAGGAGCAGCCCGCGCAGGGTGTCGGCCTCGCGCTCGCGCTCGAAGCTGCGGCTGATCCCGAGCATGCCCGACAGCGACAGCGCGACCCACAGGACGCCCGCCATCACCTCGACCGTGGGCGGCGAGCCGCCGAGAAACGCGAACGAGAACAGGAGCACGACGATGATCGCGAACAGCAGCGTCGCGTAGATCAGCTCGCCGGCGCGCAGCTCGACCCGCACGTCCTTCCACAGCAGCATCGCCACCTGGCGCGGGAACGACGCCGCGGTCACGGGCGTGGCTCCGCCCGGCGCAGCTTGCCGCCCGCCGCCGCGGCCCCGGCGGCGCTCGCCTGCTGGTAGAGGCGAAGCAGCGCCGCCCCGTCGCAGGTCCCCGGCGCGAACTCGGCGTGGGCGCGCAGCCGGCCGTGCAGCAGCACCGCCACCTGATCGCACAGCGGCCCGAGCGCGTCGAGGTCATGGCTTATCACCACCACGATCGCCCCGCGCTCGCGCTCGGCCGCCATCAGGCGCGACAGCAGCGCCACTCCGTCGCGATCGAGCCCGGTGTAGGGCTCGTCGAGCAGCAAGAGCTGCGGCCGCGGCAAAAGGGTCCGGGCGATCGCCAGCCGCTGCAGCATCCCGCGCGACAGGGTGCGCGCCGGGCGATCGGCGGCGCGCTGCAGGCCGACCTCGACGAGCTTCTCGGCGCACGCGGCGGTGAGCGCCGTAGCGTCGGCGAACGCCCCGTACAGGCGGCCGAAGAACAGCAGGTTCTCGCGCGCCGACAGGTCGGTGTAGCAGCGCGGCTCGTGCGAGAGCACGCCCAGGCACCGGCGCAGCGCCAGCGGGCTCCACGCCTCGGCGGTGGCGCCATCATACAGCACCTGGCCGCGGGTCGGCCGGATGAGCGTCGCCAGGGCCCCGAGCAGCGTCGACTTGCCGGCGCCGTTTTCGCCGAGCAGCGCGGTGAGCTGCCCGGCGCGCAGGGTCAGCGAGACATCGGCGACCGCCCGCTGCCGCCCGTAGTCCTTGTAGAAGCCGCGGACCTCGACCGTCTGCAGGGTCGCCGGGCCTTGGGACTTCTGGGCGGCCTCAGTTGCCATCCAGCTCGTCCAGGTGGCGGTAGACCTGCTCCAGGTCGGCCAGGGTCTTGTCGCGCGGGCGGGTCTTCTGCGGCTTGGCCTTGGCGCTCGCGCCGGCCTCGGGCTCGGCCTCGCGCTGCTCGGCGGCGACGAGCTCGGCGAGCAGGGCGTCGCGCCGCTGCTCCAGCTTCTGCCGGCGCCGGCTGCTCGCCTGGTCGGTCTCCTTCTTGCCGTAAAGGGCCAGGTAGGCAAAGCCGAGCCCGATGAACAGGGCGAGGATCGCCGCCGCGTAGCGCAGGATGAGGAGCTCGGCCGGCAGGCCGCTCACCGAAAACTCGATCGTGCTGCCGACGCTGGGCACCGGCACCGTGGCGAGGATCAGGTCCTTGCCCTGGAACTTGCGGTCCTCGGCGTCGCTCACCCGCTCCAGCTGCACCCCCGGCAGCTTCTCCATCACCACCTTGAGCCCCTCGTACGGCTGCGCGACCACCTGGCGGAACGTCAGCTGGCCGTGGTGCTTGAGGACGAAGCCGACCCGCACGTCGGTGGGCCCCGGCGGCAGCGGGCCCTTCCAGACCACCACCGGCGGCCCGTCCTTGGACGAGTCGACCGACACCGCGGTCGGCCCGCCGGGCAGCGCCTGGGCGGACAGCGCGCCCTCGGCGAGCGGGATGCGCACCCCCTCGGGACCTGGATCGAGCGCCTGCGGCAGCGGGTTCACCAGCCGCAGGTTCTCCAGCACCTGCACCGTATCGTCGGCGAGCTCGATGATGAGGTGCGACCCGTTGCCGATCTTCAGCTCGCGCAGCGCCGCCTGGTCGCGCACCACCGCCTTGACGCTGAGGGCGACCTGCGAGCCGTGCTCGCCGTTCAGGCGAAACGGCTGGGTGCGCTGATCGATGCCGTCGCGCTGGATGATCGCCAGGTACTCAAGGGTCGCGCTGCTCGGCAGGTCGGTGAAGCGCGCGGTCCCGTCCTCGGCGGTGGTCTGGGGCGGCAGCGACTCGACCTTCTCGGTCGAGCGGTCGGCGCGCAGCAGGGTGACGCGCAGGCCGGGCAGCGCCTGCGCCGCCTCGTCGACGGCCTTGACGACCAGCGTCCCCGCCGGCAGGGTCTGATCGGTGCGCAGCTTGCCGTCCGGGGTCCCGAGCTCCTTCTGCTGGTCGGCGAGGGACTTGCTGAACACCAGCATGACGCGCACGCCGGGCGCCGGGGCGGGCTGCACGGCGATCGGCTGCGACGACACGGTCTCGCTGTCGATGACGGCGCGCGCCTCGTAGTTGCCCGGCGGCAGGGTGGGGAACGTCGCCCGGCCCTCGGCGTCGGTCTTGGCGGTGCGCGGCGGGGCGTCTTTTTTCTGCAGATCGACAAGCTGCGCGTCGACCCCGACGAGGCGGTTGGCCAGCTCACCGCGGATGAGGCGCACGGTGACCGTGGCCGCCGGCACCGACGGATCCGGGCGCGGGATGCCCGACATCTGCGCCGGATCGGGCATCGCCATCTGCGCTCGCGCCCCCGCCACCTCCGGCCAGCCGGTCGCGCGCGGCTGCAGCACCAGCGCCGCCGCCGCGCACAAAAGAGGTGCGACGAGCCCGGCCGCCGCTCCCGCGCCGCGCCCGCGCCAAGCGGTCGGCGCGCCGCAAGCGCCCCCGAGCAGATCTACAGGCATGGACGAAGTTCGCCGAGGTTTCATGGGCATCCGGGTCGGTCTAGGAGTGTAAGCGGGCGCCGCACTTCTTGCAGAAGTTCGCGTCGGTGTCGTTAATCGCGGCGCAGCCGGCGCAGGCGATCGGCCCCGGCTGCCCGGGCCCCGGCCCCGACAAGGGTCCCGACGACTGCACCTGGAGCCCCGGAACCGCGGTCTGTTGGGTCTGCTCGTTCTGGGTCAGCTCGCTGGAGACCGTGTTGCCGCCGGTGAGCTTGGCCACCGCGCGCATCACCGTCGCCGAGTCGCTGAAGTTCAGGCCCTCGGGCTGGACCTCGACCGTGGCCTTGCCGGGCGCCGCGGCGACGAACCCGGTGGCCGCCTTGGTCGGCTCCTCGGAGATGATCGAGGCCTCGTAGCCGGGCTGCAGCGCCGGCGACGGCGCGCTCGGGCGGTTGAGCGCCAGGGCGGCGAACGCCCCGGCGGCCTTGGTCGGCTCCTCGGAGATGATCGATGGCTCGTAGCCGTCCGGCAGGGTGAGCGAGTCGCTCGCGCTGGCCCGGTCCTTCTGGCCAGTGGCGCCGGGCTTGGGGGCGCCGCCGTTCTTCTTGGGCGTCTCAGCCGACAGGTCCGCCGCGAGCGCGCCCGCGGGCACCGCCGTGACCGCGGTGGGCTCGGCCGAGGTCGCGGACGGGGTCGCGGGAGCGGCGGCGGGCTGGCCGTCGGGGGCCTTCTTGGGCAGGCCCTTGGCCTGGCGGCGCGCCTGCAGGTCGCGCTCGATCTGGGCGCGGTAGCTCTCGCCCTGATCCAGCTGGCGCAGCACGCGCACCGCCCGCTCGCGGTAGCGGGTCCGGATCTCGCCATAGTCCTGCTCGGAGATCTTGCCCATCGCGTAGTCGAGCTCGAGCTCTTTGATGGCGCGCTTGAGGGTGTTGTACTCGCGCTCCAGCTCCTTGCGGCGGCGGCCGGTGGCGGCCCTCTCCTCGCGCGCCTGCGCGGCGACGCCGGTCTCGACCAGCGCCTGCGCCGTGCGCACCAGGAGGTACGCCACCACCCCCAGGGTCCCCACCGATCCGGCGAGGAGCACCCCCGGCCCGGTCAGCCGCCCAGCTCCGATGGTGATGGTGAACACGATGAGCGAGCCGCCGGCCAGAAGGCCCAGCCCGCCCACGAGCAGTAACCGAGAATTAGCTGAGGTCATCCAGATCATCGTCCAAGCGGTTCAGGTACTCCGCGTCGCTCTTGCCGCCCGCTGGACTGCCGGGAGCTTTGGGTTGGCTCTGCTCTTTGGCCGCTGCCTTGGTCGCCTTGTTGTTGCTGCCCCAGCGCCGCGCCGCCAGCACCAGGCCGCCGCCGGCGATGCCGATCATGACGAGCGGCAGGATCCACGCCAGGCGGTTGAAGCCGGCGTCGATCGGCACCACCAGCGCCGACTCGCCGGGGTACTTCTTGAGGAAGTAGTTGATGATCTCCTGGCGCGTCTTGCCCTCGTCGATCATCTTGCCGATGAAGTTGCGCTCCCGGGCGGCGTTGCCGCAGGTGCACTCGGCCAGCGTCTGCCGGCCGCAGCCGCACATGCAGACGATGGTCTTGCGCAGGTCGCGCTCCAAGTCACTGCGCGGCGGCGTCGGGAAGTTGTTGCCCTCGGTGGCCGTGTGCGACACGGACTCGCCGCCGGTGGCCAGCGTCAGGGCGTGGGCCGGCGTGCTCAGCGACAGGCCGCCGGCGCACAAGAGCACCAGCACCGCGGTCGCAGCCGGGCCGGGGCTTGAGCCGGGACCGGCGGCCCCGGGCTTGCTGGCCAGCGCGTAGGCGCGCTCGGGGAGGAAGGCGATGGCGGTGCCCATGATGAGCAGCACGAAGCCGAACCACACCCAGTTGACCAGCGGGTTGATGATGACCTTGATGCTCGCCAGGCCCGAGTCGCCGTCGATGCCGTTCAGGATGACGTACAGGTCCTCGCGCAGGCTCTCGCGGATGGTGACGACGGTGCGCGGCGGCTCGTCCTCGTGGCCGCGGTAGGCCCACTTGGCCGGGTGCAGCTCACCGACGCGCTGGCCGCCCTGGCGGACGGTCAGGCGGACCTCGGTGACCTCCTTCTGGGGATCGCTGGTGTTGCGGAAGCCCTCGTAGGTCAGCTGGTACTGGCCGAGCGCGGCGACCTGCCCCTTGTCGAGGGTGACGTCGGTCTCCTTCTGGTAGGTCTGGCCGGCGAAGCCGATGAACATGAGGACGATGCCGACGTGGACCAGGTAGCCGCCGTAGCGCCGCTTGTTGCGCGCCACCAGGCCCACCAGCGCGGTCAAAAAGTCGCTCTTGGTGCCGGCCTGGCGCGCCCGCGCCCCGACGATGAACTCCTGGGCGATGGTGACCAGCACGAAGCCGCCGATGCCGAAGCAGATGAGCGACGCCGGGATCTGGAGCTTGTCGTGCATGAACGCGGTGGTCGCCCGCGAGGTCGGGATCAGCACCCCGACCAGGATCGCGGTCAAAAGCCCCCCGAGCAGCGGGAAGCGGAACTGCTTGTGCAGCATCTGCAGCGACGCCTTGCGCCAGGCGATGAGCGGCCCGACGCCGGTGAGTAGCAGCATGAGCAGCCCGACCGGCGCCATCCACTTGTTGAAAAACGGCGGCCCGACAGTGATCCGGTTCTGCGTAATCGCCTCGGACAGCGTCGGGAACAGCGTCGCCACCAGGACGAAGAAGGCGCCGCCGAGGAGCACCCAGTTGTTCACCAGGAACGCAAACTCGCGCGAGACCCACGAGTCGAGCTCCCCGCGCGACCGCAGGAGCGGCAGCCGATGGACCACGTACCCGAGCGAGAACACGCTCATGAAGCCGATGAAGCCGAGGAACCGCGCCGCCAGCTCGGGGTCGTTGCCGAAGGCGTGCACCGACTGCACGATGCCCGAGCGGGTGAGGAACGTGCCGATCATCGTCAACAGGAACGTCAGGATGACCAGCGTGACGTTCCACACCTTCATCATCCCGCGGCGCTCCTGGATCATGATCGAGTGGAGGAACGCGGTGGCCGTAAACCACGGCAGAAGGCCGGCGTTCTCGACGGGATCCCAGCCCCAGTAGCCGCCCCAGCCGAGCACGTGGTAGGCCCACAGCGACCCGAGGATGAGCCCCTGCGACAGGAAGTACCAGCACAAGAGCATCCACCGCCGCACCGACTGCAGCCACGAGTCATCGAGGTTGCCGGTGATGAGCGCCGCCATGCCGAACGCAAACGGCACGCTGGCCGACACGTAGCCGGTGTACAGCGACGGCGGGTGCGTCGCCATGTAGGGGTCCTGGAGGAGCGGATTCAGGCCCTTGCCGGCCAGCGGCGCCTCGGTGAGGAAGGTGTCGAAGGGCCGCTTGTAGAACACCACCAGCGACACGAAGAACGCCAGGATGCCCATGAGGATGGCGATGACCCACGGCATGAGCTCGCGGTGGCGCTCGCGGTTGCGGTAGACCGCGATGGCGGCGAAGATCGACTGCAGCCACGCCCAGAACATCATCGACCCGTCGAGCCCGCCCCAGTACGAGGTGAGCTTGTAGATCCACGGCATGCTGGCGTCGGCGTTATGGTGCACGTACTTTATCGAGAAGTCGTTCGACAAGATCGCAAAGAAGATCATCGTCGAGGCAAGCGTGAGCAGCGCGCAGCAGGCGTAGCAGGCGTAGATCGCCGAGTGGATGAGGCGCTGCGAGCCGACTCGCGCCCCGGCCACCGCGGCGCCGCCGGCGTAGGTCGTGCATAGGAGCGTCAGGAGCAGCACGAAGCTGCCGAACAAGGCCACCCAGTTCGTCGGTGCCATCAGTTTCCTCTCGTGCCCGACCCCGAGTCGCGACTGCAGCGGGTGATCATGGCGCTCTGACCCTCCCCGGCCTGCGCGTACTTGGAGGGGCACTTGGCCATCACCTCGGTGGTCTGGAACAGCTCGCCCTCGAACTTGCCCTTGAGGACGACCTCGGCGCCTTCCTTGAAGGTGTCGGGGACGACGCCGGCGAACCGGACCTCGGCCACCGCGCCGCAGTTCTCGACGCGGAACTTGTACTCGAGCTTCTGGTGGTCGCGGTCGATGCGCTTGGCGATGGTGCTGGGGACGACGAAGCCGTGCAGCTGCAGGCGCTTGTCGTGCCACTTGCCGGGCTCTTTGGCGACCTCGTCGACGTGCTTGTAGTACTCAAACCCCGCCGAGTCGGACAGGAGGAAGCCGAGCCCGCCGACGCCCACGGCGAGCGAGAGGGCGAGCAGGTACGGACGGTAGCGGCGCTGGTGCGGCACCCGGGGCGCGGGCTTGCCCGCCTTGTTCTGGCTGCCGGGAGCCGAAGCAGACGACGAAGCATCGGTGCTGACTGGTTCTTGGTTCATAGGAAAATCCTTGTTAAGCCAAACCCTGAATCGTGCTGCGGGTCGGGCAGAGAGCTGCCCGAGGCTTGGATCTGACAGCTTGCTATTATAGCCTCGCGCTTAGCCGCCAATCGAGACCATGTGTTTCTGCGGGCCCCCGCAGCCCGCCGGAGTGAACTCGTGACCGGGGCGCTTGTGCTGCAGGCCGGCGCGCGCCAGGGCGACCAGGCGGCGCTGCTTGGCGTCAGGGGTGGCGGGGGTGGCGGCGGGGCTCGTCGCCGCGGCGCCGTCCTCGGCCCGCAGCACCGACCGCAGGTCGATCGCGTCGTCGTAGGCCAGGCAGGCGTGCAGCTGGCCGGTGGCCGACAGGCGGATGCGGTTGCAGGTGTCGCAGAACGGCTCGGTGACCGCCGAGATGAGGCCGACCCGGTGGACCTTGCCGGCGAAGCGGACCTCGGTGTAGCGGGCCGGCCCGACCCCCGGCAGGGCGGCCTCAGCTCCGGCGGCTGCCTGCGGGCCGAGCTCGCCGAACTCCGCCTGCAGGCGGGCGCGGATCTCGGCGGCGGGCAGGAAGGTGCCGGGGTAGAACAGCGAGCCGGCGGCCATCGGCATGAGCTCGATGAAGCGCGGGATGAAGTCGCGCGCGAAGGCGTAGCGGCACAGGGCGCCGAGCTCGTCGTCGTTGAAGCCGCGCATGGCCACCGTGTTGAGCTTGGTGTGGCGGAAGCCGGCGGCGCGCGCCTCGTCGAGGCCGGCGAGCACCGCCGCGAGGTTGCCGCGGCGGGTCACCGCGCGGAACCGCTCGGGCGACAGCGTGTCGAGGCTGACGTTGAGGCGATCGAGGCCGGCGGCGCGCAGCGGCCGCGCCAGCTCGCCCAGGCGCTCGCCGTTGGTCGACAGGCTCAGGTCTTCGAGGCCCAGGCGCGAAAGCCGCGCGACCAGCTGCAGGAGGTCCTTGCGCACCGTCGGCTCGCCGCCGGTCAGGCGGACGCGGCGGACGCCGACCTGGGTGAGCGCGGCGACGATCGCCTCGAGCTCCTCGAACGACAGGATCTCGTCGCGCGGCAGGATGTCGACGCCGGCCT
>DAOMZC010000130.1:0-10996 GCA_035437965.1 Pseudomonadota bacterium | reverse complement strand
CCGTCCTGTCTATGTGATCCTCGTGCAGAACGAGCAGCGCCCCGCCCGGCAGGCCAACCTGTACCTCGGTGCTGCTCGCCGGGACCACCGCGCCGGCCGTCGGGGTCGCGGCCGGCTCTGCGCTCCCCGCCGTCGGCGCAGGAGTCGCCGGCGGTCGCTTGACCTCGGCAAGCGGGCTTGCCGCCAACAGCCGCGGCTCGGGACGGCAGCCGGCCAGGCCCAGGACCGAGCCCAGGCCCGCCGCCGTCACCAGCAACCCAAGACTAGCGCGCATCCAGCCTTCGTACACCACGGCCGCACACCCGGCCAAGCCGCTTTTACCGCAGGCCGGCGCCAAGCCGCCCGCGGCGCGCGGACGCGGACCAGGGGCCGGCGGCGCCAGAAGCGCTTACAGCGGGCTCGCCGGGGGCAGGAAGGGCTCGTCGCGCAGCTTCAGGTAGCGCGCCATGTTCTGCACCGCGTGCCGCGGATCGCCGTTACCAAACTGCGCTCGCGCCAGGTAGTAGAGCGCGCCCGGGTGCTGCTGCAGGTACTCCGGATCGTCCAGCAGCTCCTCCAGGTGGTCGATCGCGTCATCGACGAGGTCGGCCTTATAAAGCAGATAGCCGAGCAGCAGCCGGATGTCCGGGCCCATCTGGGTCACCCAGGTCATCGGCCACTCGCGCAGCGCCCGCAGCCCGAGGATCCAGCGGCGCGCGTTGAGGTTCTTCAGCGCCTCGCCGTACTCGCGCCGGATGCGCTCACTGTCCTTTTCGCTCAAGCCGCCCGGCAGGACCAGCGGTCCGAGGCCGGCCGCGAAGTGGCTGTCGTCGCCGTCCCAGTCGCGCGACAGCGCCTCCTCGTGGTCACGCTCGGAGCGCTTGGAGAACATCGCCAGCAGGCTCGCCAGCGTCTCGGTCTCGGGACCGCCGCCCACCGCCAGGGCGCGGATGAGCAGCCGGCTGGCGGCGTCGCGCTTGCCGTGCGCCAGCATCGCCCGGCCAAGGCGCGCGTAGGTGTCGGCGCGGCGCTCGAACTCCTGCCCGGGCGGCGCCGTCCAGAAGGCCGGGGCGCGGTCGAACGGCAGGCCGTGGTTTATCAGGTAGCGCTCGAAGCGCCCGTACGGCCAGTCGTTACTGTACATGCGCGGCACCGAGGACTCGTGGCGCATGTAGCCGAGCAGGTCGCGCGGGGCGGCGAACTCGATGCGAGCGTTGTCGTCGGTGTTGATCACCGCGCCAATCGTAAAGGCGGGGATCTCATCGGGAGTGAGCAAGAGGTCGGCGAGGATCTCCTCGGGGCTGTCGATCTGCGCCCGGTGCAGCTCGGCGCGCAGCCCCGGCAGGGCGAAGTTGCGGCGCAGCCGGTGCAGATCCAGCGGCAGCGGCTGCCGGGTCGCCACCAGGATGACGTCGCTCGACAGGTGCTCGGCGGCGAACACGTAGGTGTGCGGGAACACGCTGATGAAGCTGCGCAGCAGCGTCTTGATGTTGGGCTGCGACAGCTCGTAGAGCTGCGCCCACTGACAGAACACGCCGTCCTCGGCCAGGCGCGACTTGGCGAGCTTCCAGTAGTCGATCGTAAACAGGTTCGACACGCCGGTGATCCAGGGGTTGCTCGGCTCGCTGACGATCACGTCGTAGCGGCTGTCCGCCTGGGTCATGAAGTTGCGCCCGTCGCCGATGAGGACCTGCACCTTGGGGTTCTGGCTCGGCAGGTGGCTCACGTCGGCGAAGAAGCGGTCGCCGGCCTCGACGACCGCCGGCTCCAGCTCGATCACGTCGGCGTGCCCGATGGGAAACTGCGTCACCGCCCCCGCCGTCACCCCCGAGCCGTAGCCGACCACCGCCACCCGCGGCGGCTTGTCGAGCGCCGTCGGATGAAACAAGAGCGGCATCAGGCCCACCATGATCTGGGTGCCCATGTCGTCGCCGTTGCTGGCGTCGACCTTGCCGTTGTTCTTGAGCGCGGTGGTCTTGCTCCACTGCTCGACCGAGACCGTCGTCGAGATGCCGTCCTTGTAATACAGGAGCTGCGGCATCACCCGGTTCTCCAGGTAGATTATCGACTTGGCGATCGAGATGCGGAAAAGTCCCGCCGAGAAGTGCGACAGGTTCCACTTGGGAGCCAGGGCGATGAACACCGCGGTCGCCGCGCCCAGGCCGAGCGCCGCCGGCCGCAACAGGTGCCGCGTCCCGCCGAGCGCCCCGGCCGCCGGCCGCCGCTCGCCGTTCCACAAAAGGACCACCGACAGCGCCGCGGTGATCCCCGAGCACATGAGCAGCCCGCGCTGCAGCCCGAGCCACGGCAGGACGATGAACCCCGCCGCGAACGAGCCGGCGATCGCCCCCACCGTGTTCAGAGCGTAGGCGACGCCGACATCACGCCCCGCGCCGGCCGCGCTGGCGGTGTAGATACGGATGGTCAGCGGCATCACCGCCCCCATCGCCAGGGTCGCCGGCAGGATCGAAAGCGCCGCCAGGACGAACTGCGTCCCCAACAGCTCGTCGACGCTGAAGCTGGCGCCGCGCAGGATGATGAGGAACACCTCGGGCAGCCGATCGAGCGTCAGGTACGACCACACCGCGGTGACCAGCGTCAACCCGTGCGTCACCCCAAGCGCCGTCACCGGCCGCGACAGCCGCGGCAGCAGGCGGGTCAGCACCGCCGCCCCGGCGGCCAGCCCGATAAGGAACGCCAGCAGGATGATCGTAAACGAGTAGACCGACGAGCCGAGCACCACCGCCAGCGCCCGCGTCCACAGCACCTGGTAGATCATCGCCGTCGCGCCCGAGATTGCGTAGGCGGTCACCGCCAGCCGGCGCTGGCGCGGCGTCGGGACGTAGGGCGCGGCGGCCAGCTCCTCGGGGACGGGAGCGTCGGACTCGGGCGGCGACACCGGCAGCGCCTGGGGGGCGGGCTCGGCGGCCTGGGCGAGGAGCTGGCGCTCGCACAGAAGGATGATCAGCGCCAGCGACAGGTTCACGGCGGCGCCGACGTAGTTGGTCAGGCTCACGCCCAGGCGCGGCAGCAGCTCGAAGCCGGACATGAAGGTGCCAAGGACCGCGCCGGCGGTATTAAGGGCAAACAGGGCGCCGATCTGCACCGAGGCCCCCAGCACCCCGCGCGGGTTGCGCCGCGTCGACAGGTACTGCGACAACAGCGGCAGCGTCGCGCCCATCAGCGTGGTCGGCACAATCAAGAGCAGCGCCGTGGCGACAAACCGCAATAGCGACAGCACCGCGTAGTGGTTGCCCACCGACTGCCAGAGCAGCGCGTTGAGCCTGGGGTAGTGCTGCAGCCACAGCGGCACCGACAGCGCATACAGACCGACCCCGGCCTCGACCAGGGCGTAGGCGCGCAGCGGTCGCGAGATTCGCGACACCATGCGCCCGCACAGGTAGCTGCCGAGCGCCAGGCCGCCCATGAACACCGAGAGCACCGTCGACATCGCCAGCGTCGTCGAGCCGAACACCAGCCCGAGCTCGCGCGTCCACAGCACCTCGAAGAGCAGCCCCGAGCCGCCCGAGAGGAAGAAGCACAGAAAGACGATGAGCCCCATACACTTGGCAGCGTACAGCATTCCGCGCCGCGCCCGGACGCAATAGGCGCCCCCTCGGTCGCCTTCACCGGGCCGCGCCCGCGCATTTGTTGTAGGTTGTAGGCAGCTATGGACCCGCGTGCGCTCATGTTTCAAAACCGCCTGCGCAAGAACCTGCGCCGGCTCCTGCCGTGGGCCCGCCAGCGCGGCATCGAGGCGCTGCGCCTGTACGACCACGACATCCCCGAGGTCCGGCTGGTCGTCGATCGCTACGGCGAGCGCGTCGTCGTCTGGGAGTATGCGCGGCCGGCGCGCCCGGACGACCGCCCCGCCCACGAAGGCGAGCCTGGCGAGACGACGGCCGCCGCCTCCTACACCGATGACATCCTCGCCGTCGTCGCCGAGCTGTGCGAGGTACCAAGTGAGTCGCTGTACGTCAAGCTGCGGCAGCGCCAGCGCGGTCCGCGGCAGTACGAGAAGCTCGACTCCGCCCGCCACGAGTTCGTCGTCCGCGAGGGCGGCCACCGGTTCCTGGTCAACCTGTCAGACTACCTGGACACCGGACTGTTCCTCGATCACCGCGAGACCCGGGCGCTCGTCGGGCGCCTGGCGCGCGGCAGGCGGGTGCTGAACCTGTTCGCGTACACCGGCAGCTTCTCGGTGTACGCCGCGGCGGGGGGAGCGCGGAGCACGGTGACCATGGATCTGTCGGCCACCTACCTGGACTGGGCGGGACGGAACTTCGCCTTGAACGGGATGGATCCGCGGCAGCACGTGCGGGTGCGCGCCGAGGCGCTGTCCTACCTGCGGGCGCCGCGCACGGTGCCGGCGGCGGCGGGGCCCTTCGATCTGATCGTGCTCGATCCGCCGACGTTCAGTAACTCCAAGAAGATGGCGGGGACGCTGGACGTGCTGCGCGATCATCCGCTGCTCATCGCGGACTCCCTGCGCCTGCTCGCCCCGGGCGGCGCGCTCCTGTTTAGCTGCAACCACCACCGCTTCACCCTGCGCGCCGACGAGATCCCGGGCGCCCACTTCCAGGATCTCAGCGCGCAGACTCTGCCCCGCGACTTTCACGACCCGCGCACCCACCGCTGCTTCCTGGTCTCGCGCGAAAAGCCCGATCGGCTCTCCGTCCCGCTTCCTGTCCGGCTCCCACCCGTACCGACGTAGGCTCCGCGCGGCCCCGCGGGCGTACTCCTAAGGACCAAGGAGCCAGCGCAGCAAAGTCTGCCGACCCCCGACTTTCCCTACTTCCCGGCTGAGCCGCCGACCTGCATCCATTCCTGTCCCGCCTGCGCCAAGGACACAAGTGGCCGACGGAGATTTAGAACCAATATCATACCGTGTGGTCGCCGGTAAAATCCTCTTAATTCCCACTTAATTTCCCACCTAAATTCGAGAACCGGGTACTGATTTTCCAGTCTGTCGAGCCTCCGTACGGATTCCGCCCAAAATCCCAAGGTGAGCTCCGTAGGCCGCTGTCGTAGCGTCGGCCACCTTGCGAAAAAGGAATTGCGCCGGATAACGAAACCTTCATTTCACAGAAGCAGAGTCCTACGTTAGGATTCTTAGGAGGGGGCACGGGGTCGGATGAAAGTACGGAAGGATGGAAGCGGTGCGACAGCCAACCGACCCGACGCCAGTGCAGCGCCCGGGGAGTCCCGCCTGCAGTCCTTTGGCGCGCTCCTGGTTCTGGACGCGATCACTCTGCAGGTAATAAGCTGCACCGCCGACGCGCCACGCCTGCTCGGCTGCGACGGTCAAGCGCTGCTCGGGAGCCCGCTGAGCGCGCGCCTGGGCGGAGCGGCGCGCAAGGTGCTGGCGGCGTTTGCGCGCAGCGATGAGACCACCCGTGACGCCGTCTTCTCCCTCCCTCTGCCGAGTCGCGCGGGGCGGCGCAAGCTGCCGGTCTGTCTGCACCGGCGCCCCGGCTACCTGCTGATCGAGCTGCTGCACGACCTCGGCCGGCTGACTCTGCGCACCCAGACCCGCTCGGGCGAGCTGGTAGCGCGGGCGCTCGCCCACAGCCACCGCGCGCTCGCCGGGGCGACGAGCCTGCCCGTCCTATGCCGCCGGCTCGCCGAGCTGGCGCAGGCGCACCTGGGCTTTGCGCACGTCGCGGTGCTGAGCTGTGAGCCGTCCGGAGCGCTCGTGCCGCAGACCCTGGTCAACATTCCGCTGGAGCCGGCCCTGGTAGATTCCCTAGTGTCTGCCGCGGCGGCGCTGCCGATGGTTGCTGGCGGGCTCCCCGAGCAGGTGATCGTGCTCGCGGACAGCGAGTCTCCCCCTGTCGATCTGGCCCTGGGCGCCACGGATACGCAGCCGAATCGGGCGACCGATCTGCAGCATGACCTCTTGATCGAGCTCGCCGGCTGCCTGCTCCACTGCCCGCCCGCGGCCTGTATCGAACAGGTGCGCAGCCTCGGGAGCCGGGCGATGCTCGCGGTGCGGCTGGAGCGGCCCGAAGGGTGCGATGCGCAGGCTGCGGCGGGTCCGCCGTGGGGGCTCCTTTTTTGCTGGGATCCGCGACCGCAGGTCCCGAGTGCGGCGACGCGCGCCCTCCTGCAGGCGCTGGCGCAGCTGTTCACCGTCCAGCTGCAGATCCTCTCGATGCAGGAGGGGACCCGGCTCACCGAGCTGCGGGTCCGCCACGCGGTCGAGGCCTCCGGCGAGCCGATCTGCATCCTCGACATGAGCGGCCAGACGCTGCTCGCCAACGCGGCGTTCGCGACGCTTGCCGGCCAGCCCGAGCACGTGCTCGCCCACCGCGCGCAGATCGAGAGTCTCCTCGTCGAGCCCGGCGTCCCCGAGCGCATCAGCGCGGGGCTGCGCGACGGCGGCGGCTACTGGCAGGGCGAGACCGTGTTCCGCAGCCCGCACGGCGAGCCGATCCCGATCGAGCTGCGCGTCGACATCGTCTGCCAGCCCGACGGCCTGCCGGTCGGCTACGTCGGGGTCTGCCGCGACCTGCGACCGCGTCGTCAGGCCGCGGCGCGCCTGCGCCTGCTCGAGGCGGCGGTCATGAACTCCGGCATCGCCCTCATCATCGCCCACTTCCCCGAGTCGGCGCCGCCGTGCGGGGTGCTGGTCAACCCGGCGTTCACCGCGCTCACCGGGGTGTCGGCCGAGCGCGCCCTGGCCGCCCCGCTGCAGTGTGTCCTCGGCCAGGACCCCGATCCCGAGCTCGCGCCCCAGATCGCCGCGGCGCTGGCCGCCCGCCGGCCGTTCGAGGCCGCGTTCCAGTTCAAGCGCGAAGGCGGCAGCTCGTTCTGGGCCGATCTGCGGGCCTTTCCGTCGGCAGCGGCGCAGGCGACGGACCTCATCATCAGCCTGGGCGACATCACCAGCCGCAAGCAGGCGGCGGCGGCGCAGCGCGACATGGAGCGCCGCCTGCAGGAGAGCCAGCGCCTCGACAGCCTGGGCGTGCTCGCCGCCGGCATCGCCCACGACTTCAACAACCTGCTCACCGGCATCCTCGGCAACGCGTCGCTGCTGCGCGCCGAGGTCCGCCGCGGCCGCCACACCGACTCGTACCTGGACGAGATCGAGGCGACCTCGCTGCGCGCCGCCGAGCTGTGCCGGCAGATGCTCGCCTACGCCGGCAAGGGTCAGTTCACCGTGCGCGAGATCTGCCTGAGCGCCCTGGTCGAGGAGCAGCTCCCCCTGCTCGACCTCGGGCCGGCCTTCGCCGAGCTCGTGCGGCTGCAGCTGCATCCGGCGCTGCCGGCGGTGCGCGGCGATGCGGCGCAGCTGCGCCAGGTGCTGGAGAACCTGCTGCGCAACGCCATCGAGGCGCTCGCCCGCAAGGCCGGTGCCTCCGAGCCGGCCTCGGCGCACTCCCCGGGCCGCGGCGGCCGTGGCACGCCCGCCGCCCCGTCCGCCGCCCAGGGACACCGCATCACGATCACCACAGAGCTCCGCCGCCTCGATGCCGAGGCGCTGCGCAGCACCCGCGGTCACCCCGACGCGCGACCGGGCGAGTACGTCGCGCTGGAGGTCCGCGACACCGGCTGCGGCATCCCCGGCGAGATCCAGGCGCGCATGTTCGATCCCTTCTTCACCACCAAGCCGGACGGGCGCGGTCTGGGTCTGTCGACGGTGATCGGGATCGTGCGCGGGCACGGCGGCCTCCTCGGGGTGCAGACCGTGGTCGACCGCGGCAGTACGTTCACGGTGCTGCTGCCGGCCCACCTCGCCGCCGCCGAGTCTTCCCCCGGGCGCGCTCGCGTCCCCGACCGCGACCACGACCCACCAGCGCAGCCGCGGCGCCCGATGCGGCGCCCGATGCAGCGCTAATTACGGCGCGCCGTCACATCGGAAACCGAGCTGCGCCGGGTCTGGGCGAAGCTTCGCGGCGCGCCGTCCTGCTTGGCCAGAAACGGGCCCTGCTCAGCGTCGCTGCGGGCTTCAGCTTCCAGGCAGCTGTACTAAGCTGGCATGAAGAAGTTCTGGCGCGCGCACATTGACAAGCCGCGCAGGGGGATCGTAAACCCGGGAACTTCACTTTCGCGGAAAGGCTCGCCGATGTCCATCAAGCGTACTCGTTGCCTCGGGTTCAATGTCTCGCTGTCCGGTTCGTTGTCCGGAGGCCTGGCGCTGTCCACTGCGCTCTGGGTCATGGGCTGCGCCAGCACGGTGGCGGCCAAGCCCGAAGCAGCGCCTGCCGCCGACACCTGCAAGGACCCCAAGGACTGCCTGAACAAGGGCGCCCTGGCGGTGCAGGCCAAGGACTTCGCCAAGGCGGCCAAGTTCCTGCCCTCGGGGTGCGAGATCGAGCCCAGGGCGTGCAACATCGTGGGCGAGCTCTACCGCAAGGGCGACGGCATCGCCGCCGACGGCGCCAAGGCCGCCGACTTCCACAAGAAGGCGTGCAACGCCGGCATCAGCATCTCGTGCGCGATCGAGGCGCAGCTCCGCTACACCGGCGAGGGCGGCGCCGTCATCGACAAGCCGCGGGCGCGGGCGCTGTTCGAGAAGACCTGCGGCCCGGAGATGCTCGACCACTGCGCGCTCGCCGGGCTCATGTACGCCAGCGGCGACGGTGGCCCGGCCGACAAGGTCAAGGCGCGGACCCTGTACGACACCGCCTGCGGCGCCGGCGAGATGACCGGCTGCGTCAACGGCGGCGCGATGTACCTCAACGGCGAAGGCGGCGCCGCCGACAAGGTCAAGGCGCGGACCTACTTCGAGAAGGCATGCGACCAGAAAAACGCCGATGGCTGCTTCAACCTGGGCCTTGTTTACGCCAAGGGCATCGAGGTGCCGGTCGACTACGAGAAGGCGGTGACGCTGCTGAAGAAGGGCTGCGACGCCGGCAGCAAGCAGGGCTGCGAGGTCGCGCAGCAGATCCAGGACGACATCGCCAAGCAGAAAGAGGCAGCCGCCAAGGCCGCCGCCCCGCCCGCCAAGGGCAAGGGCAAGGGCAAGAAGTAATCCGCCGCACCCCGCCTGTAGCTCCAGAAACCCGTCGGCAGCTGCACTAAGATGTCCTGATTCGCGGACGGCTCGCGGTCGCGCCGGCCGCTGGACTTCGATCGCCTGGTCATCGCCGGCGCCGGCCTGCTGCAGAGGAGAAGACGGAGGGGAGGAGTGGGTAGGCGAGAGGGTTTTTAGGGTCACCGTGTGGGGGGGATCGGCGTGGGTCCCCCTTCCCTGCGATCCTTTTTTGCCAGCTGGCGCTGACAAAAAAGGATCTCCGGTCGGCCCACGCCTATTGGCTCCCGCAGGAGTTGGGGAGGGTGCCCCTGGGAGGTCTAGGAGGGGGAGGGCTACAGGAAGAAATCGGGGAGGAGGGGGGCGGCGGGGTCGATGGCGTATTGGGTGAAATCGGTTACGCCGGTCTCGCGTAGCAGGTCTTCGTCGATGAAGAAGTTGCCGGTGCAGCTGCGGCTGGGGCGGGTGAGGATGGCGTAGGCGGCGTCGGCCATGATCTCGGGGGTGCGGCAGCCGCGGATGGCTTCCTCGCCGCCGAGCAGGTTCTGGACGGCGGCGGTGGCGATGGCGGTGCGCGGCCACAGGGCGTTGACGGCGACGCCCTCGCCGCGGAACTCGTCGGCCATGCCGAGGACGCACATGCTCATGCCGTACTTGGCCATGGTGTAGGCGACGTGCGGGCCGAACCAGTGGGGGAACATGTTAAGCGGCGGCGACAGGTTCAGGATGTGGGGGTTCGGCGCCTTGAGGAGCTGCGGCAGGCACGCCTGCGAGCAGGCGAAGGTGCCGCGGGTGTTGATCTGATGCATGAGGTCGTAGCGCTTCATGGGGGTCGACAGGGTGCCGGTCAGGCTGATCGCGCTGGCGTTGTTGATGAGGATGTCGAGGCCGCCGAAGCGCGCCACCGTCTGGGCGACCGCCGCGTGGATCTGCTCCTCGCTGCGCACATCGACGATCAGCGGCAGGGCCTTGCCGCCGGCGCGCTCGATCTCTTCGGCGGCTGAGTAGATGGTGCCGGGGAGCTTGGGATGGGCCTCGGTGGTCTTGGCGGCGATGACGACGTTGGCGCCATCGCGGGCGGCGCGCAGGCCGATCGCCTTGCCGATGCCGCGGCTGGCTCCGGTGATAAACAGGGTCTTCCCAGCTAGCGTATTGGTGGTAGTCATGGACACTAGCTGTACCATGACGCGGCGGCGCCCTGAAAGGGGGGCCGAGGATGGGGCGATGGGGCGGCGCAGCGGGCGGTAGTTGGTGCGGCGTGGCCGGCTCGCGGCGGGTGTTGTGGCGGCGGCCGGGGCTCAGCTCGGCGGGGTGTAGGCGATGAAGCGATCGCTTTTAGGATCGTGGACGCGCTGGCTGATGGACAGCGCGAAGCCGGTGCTGGCGGTGCCGCTCACTGTATAGATGTTGTAGCGGGCTCGCCGGTCGAGGTGGTCGGGACGCTGGTCCTCGTAGGTGGCTGAGCCGGCGCCGATCACCGGGATGGGGCCGCTCGGGCCGGGCAGCTCGCCGCGCAGGTCGCGGTGCTCGTGGCCGTGCAGGACCAGCTCGCAGCCGACGCGGCGCAGCACGGCGTGCAGATCCTTGCGGTCGCGCAGGGCGCGCAGCAGGTCCAGGCGCTGGGGCAGCGGCGGGTGGTGGATGAGCAGCACGCGGAACTTCCCCTGCAGCGCCGCGAGCCGGGCCTCCAGCGCTTGCAGCTGGCGCGCCCCGAGGCGCCCGTCGGCGAGCGGCGGCGGCGAGGGCCGGGCCGTCGAGGTGCCGATGAAGGCGACCTCGCCGCGCACGCGGACAAACGGGTAGGTCGGCAGCGACTCGGCCGGAGCATCGTCGCCGCTGGCGTAGGGGGCGAAGGCGCGGTCGAAGTGGCGGCGGAACAGCGCCTCCCAGACGTAGACGTCGTGGTTGCCGGGGATCACCGTGACCTCGCGCGGCCCGAGCTTGATGCGATCGATGGCGGCGCGGGCGCGCAGAAACTCGGTCGGCAGCGACAGGTTGGAGACGTCGCCGGTGACGACCACGTGGGACAGCGGCTGCTGG
>DAOMZC010000129.1:0-11007 GCA_035437965.1 Pseudomonadota bacterium | reverse complement strand
TTCGATCCCGGCTTGCTGCACCAGCCTCAGCAGAGGCTTTCTGGATCGTAACTAGATAGCGTCCCGAGCGGCCGCCCAATCATCCCGCGGGAGTGCCCCGAGAGGCCGCGGATCGTTTGCCGCTCGGTTTCTTCCAATGGGGACATTTCTTGGTTGAACGTCGTCACCAAGAGAGCGTCTGGAGCTGGTTGTCCGCGCTGCGTCGGGCGGGGTGCGGACGCGTTTTTAGTACTTCAGGTCGCAGAAGGCGGCGATGGCGCGACCCAGGAGCTCGACGTCGCCGTGCTCGGGGACCGAGATGCGGCAGATCTGTACGTTATCCTTCTTCTGCGACGCCTTGACGGCCTCGGGCAGCGCGCCCTGGGTCGACTCCTCGGGGTTGATGACGTAGAACACGTCGGGGCGACCGCCGCCGCTCGACTGGCCGTAGCTGACGCGGTTTTTCACCAGCGCCGGCGCGTGCACAAGGAGATACTCGACGAATTCGTCGACGAGGTCGGCGTGGCTGGTCGGCGCCGGCGGCAGGTAGAACGAGAGGATGCCGCTCTGCAGCCCCGCCTGCAGCTGCGCGTCCGACATGGTGTAAAGCGTGACCTCCCGGCCGTGTCGCGCCAGCGCGGCGCGAATCAGCTCGGCGAGGCGGCGGGTGTTGGCGGCGATCCGCTCCATGCGCGGGCGCAGCTCGGAGAGCCCGTCGGCGAGGGCCGCCAGCTGGGACGGCTTGGCGAGGGCGTCGGCGTCGCTGCCGATGACGCGGGCCGTGTCGAGGATGCGGCGTGCCAGGGGGTCCTCTCCGCAGCACACGACCCCTAGCGTGGTCTTGCCCCGGGTGAAGTACTTCGAGCCGCTCTTGACCAGGAGGAACGGCCAGTCGCGCGCGAACTCCTGGGCGAAGATGGGATAAAGCGGCGCCAGGGTGGTGTCGACGAGGACGGGAATCTGCTGCCCGTGCCGCGCCCGGTGCGCATGGAGCGCCGCCATCAGGCGCGGGAAGTCGTGCACCTGCAGCTCGGGGTTGGTCGGAGTCTCCAGAAAGAGGCACGCGGGCGCCGCGCCAAGGCCCGGCAGCGCATCGATGAAGCGGTCGATCAGGGTGAAGGGCCGGCCCGCCGCGTCGCGGCCCAGGACCGGCAGCGGGGCGGGCGCGATGCGCTCCTGCCCGGGCAGGATCTCGGCGATGAGCTGGCCCGTGCCGCCGTAGCCGTTCTGCGCATAGAAAAGCTTCATCGGGGTGGCGTCTTCCGCTGCCGCTCCCTGGACCACGCGGGCCGTGGCGCTGAAGACCGCCGCCTCTGCGGCCAGGCCGGTGCAGAAGTAGGCGCACTCCCGCACCTTGGGGAACAGGCCCGCGAGCAGCGCGTCGCAGTCTTTTTCCGTGGCGGTCGCGGCGGGGACCTCCTCGAGCCCCGCCAGCCGGCGCAGCTCCGCCTTGGCGTCTGCCGCCAGCAGGGCGGCCACGGTGCGCTTGCGGATCAGCTGGATACGCTGCGCGTCGATGGCCTCGGGCCGCCTGATGAGCAGCACGCCCCCGTGCGGGAGGGCGTAGCAGATCCCGTCCGCCGGGTGCTGCATCAGGTCATCGGTGTACGGTCCCGGGCTTATGTACAGCGTCAGCGTCGTCCCGGGCGGCGCGGCCGGCAGGGGCCCCTGCCAGTCCTCGTGGAGCTCCACCCCGCGGCGGTGCAGCGCCTGCTTCCCGTCCGCCGAGAGGGGCAGGCGGCCCGCGGCATAAAGACGCACCGCCGCGCCGGCTCCCGAGGTCCCGCGCGCCCCCAGCGCCGCCTCGATCGCCGCCAGGAAGGGCTTGGTTCGCGAGGCAAACGACACCGCGCGGGCGGCACCACTTCGGGCCTGCATGTACAGCTCGTAAACTGTCGAGAGCGGGTGGCCCAGGCGCGCATAGTCGTAGGGGTGGCCGCACTCAAAAAGCAGCGCCCGCAGCGCCTCCGGTTCGCGGAGGTCGTGGTCGAGTATCCGATCGACGGCGCGGCTGAAACGGGCGGCAAACTCCGCCTCGGAATGAAAGCGCGGCAGGTCATACGTGGTGGCCTCGGGCTCCCAGTCCTCTGGGAGGGCTCGGGCCGGGGCGAGGATTCGCTGCAGGACCTGGATCAGGCGCTCTGGGGAAGGGGGGGTCATGTGGTCATCACTCCGAGGCAATAGCGTAGTGCCTCCTTGGGCGCGCGCCAAGCCGCCCGGGGTCTGCCGCCGCCTGCCGGAGCAGCGCGAGCAAGGAAGTCACATACAGGATCAAGTTTTTCAGCGGAACGTATGACTACCAGGACAGACAGTCAAGCATATGCCCGGCAGTTCGCCCTGACTTTGGCGGGCGGCTCATTTGGAGGCGCGCTTACCGTCCCAGCGGAAGCGGAGCGGCTCGCTTACGACCTTGCAGGCCACGGTCTTGGCGACGCGCTCAAGCTGCGCCTTGGTAGGGGGCCGGGGCGCGCCGCTGCCTACGGGCGGGGCGGCTGGATCGTTATTGTAAGTCACCTGCAGCGAGTACTCGCCCGGCTTCCCGGGCGTCGGCGGGTGCACCCACCCGAGCTTGCGCGACTGACCGGGCAGGAGGGTCAGGAAATCTTCATCGGCGAGCGCGTTGATGAAGCCGCAGGTGCCGACCTCGCTGATGAGGTTTGGCTCCAGCGTAAAAGTGAGGCTCGGGTTGCGCTTGCCGAACGATGAGCCGTCGCCCGTAGCCATAAGCTCGATTGCCGCCTTACCGGCGTTCTTGAGCGTGGCGTCGATCTCAAGCCCGCTGACCGATTTTTTCAGCTTCAGCTCGAGCCGCACATCGGGACAGTCTGCCTGGGCGATGACGGGGCACCCGAGCCCCAAAACGAGAGCGCACAAGAATCTCATGTTTCGAGCATACCACGACGCCCGCGCGGCCCACCCTCCCGCTGACTTGCGGACTTGGCGGGCCGCGCATGTCATACCGCTCTGGCACCTTCGGACCTTCATCTTGGAGAATCCGCCGAATCATCTTAAACGTGTCGGCAACGCGTCGGCAACACGTCCGCAGCGCGTCCGCCGCCGCTCGCGGTTATCGCCGCATCGACGCGGCAGGGGCCTGGCGAGCTCACTTGGTTGAACGTCGTCACCAAGAGAGCGTCTGGAGCTGGTTGTCCGCGCTGCGTCGGGCGGGGTGCGGACGCGTTTTTAGTACTTCAGGTCGCAGAAGGCGGCGATGGCGCGACCCAGGAGCTCGACGTCGCCGTGCTCGGGGACCGAGATGCGGCAGATCTGTACGTTATCCTTCTTCTGCGACGCCTTGACGGCCTCGGGCAGCGCGCCCTGGGTCGACTCCTCGGGGTTGATGACGTAGAACACGTCGGGGCGACCGCCGCCGCTCGACTGGCCGTAGCTGACGCGGTTTTTCACCAGCGCCGGCGCGTGCACAAGGAGATACTCGACGAATTCGTCGACGAGGTCGGCGTGGCTGGTCGGCGCCGGCGGCAGGTAGAACGAGAGGATGCCGCTCTGCAGCCCCGCCTGCAGCTGCGCGTCCGACATGGTGTAAAGCGTGACCTCCCGGCCGTGTCGCGCCAGCGCGGCGCGAATCAGCTCGGCGAGGCGGCGGGTGTTGGCGGCGATCCGCTCCATGCGCGGGCGCAGCTCGGAGAGCCCGTCGGCGAGGGCCGCCAGCTGGGACGGCTTGGCGAGGGCGTCGGCGTCGCTGCCGATGACGCGGGCCGTGTCGAGGATGCGGCGTGCCAGGGGGTCCTCTCCGCAGCACACGACCCCTAGCGTGGTCTTGCCCCGGGTGAAGTACTTCGAGCCGCTCTTGACCAGGAGGAACGGCCAGTCGCGCGCGAACTCCTGGGCGAAGATGGGATAAAGCGGCGCCAGGGTGGTGTCGACGAGGACGGGAATCTGCTGCCCGTGCCGCGCCCGGTGCGCATGGAGCGCCGCCATCAGGCGCGGGAAGTCGTGCACCTGCAGCTCGGGGTTGGTCGGAGTCTCCAGAAAGAGGCACGCGGGCGCCGCGCCAAGGCCCGGCAGCGCATCGATGAAGCGGTCGATCAGGGTGAAGGGCCGGCCCGCCGCGTCGCGGCCCAGGACCGGCAGCGGGGCGGGCGCGATGCGCTCCTGCCCGGGCAGGATCTCGGCGATGAGCTGGCCCGTGCCGCCGTAGCCGTTCTGCGCATAGAAAAGCTTCATCGGGGTGGCGTCTTCCGCTGCCGCTCCCTGGACCACGCGGGCCGTGGCGCTGAAGACCGCCGCCTCTGCGGCCAGGCCGGTGCAGAAGTAGGCGCACTCCCGCACCTTGGGGAACAGGCCCGCGAGCAGCGCGTCGCAGTCTTTTTCCGTGGCGGTCGCGGCGGGGACCTCCTCGAGCCCCGCCAGCCGGCGCAGCTCCGCCTTGGCGTCTGCCGCCAGCAGGGCGGCCACGGTGCGCTTGCGGATCAGCTGGATACGCTGCGCGTCGATGGCCTCGGGCCGCCTGATGAGCAGCACGCCCCCGTGCGGGAGGGCGTAGCAGATCCCGTCCGCCGGGTGCTGCATCAGGTCATCGGTGTACGGTCCCGGGCTTATGTACAGCGTCAGCGTCGTCCCGGGCGGCGCGGCCGGCAGGGGCCCCTGCCAGTCCTCGTGGAGCTCCACCCCGCGGCGGTGCAGCGCCTGCTTCCCGTCCGCCGAGAGGGGCAGGCGGCCCGCGGCATAAAGACGCACCGCCGCGCCGGCTCCCGAGGTCCCGCGCGCCCCCAGCGCCGCCTCGATCGCCGCCAGGAAGGGCTTGGTTCGCGAGGCAAACGACACCGCGCGGGCGGCACCACTTCGGGCCTGCATGTACAGCTCGTAAACTGTCGAGAGCGGGTGGCCCAGGCGCGCATAGTCGTAGGGGTGGCCGCACTCAAAAAGCAGCGCCCGCAGCGCCTCCGGTTCGCGGAGGTCGTGGTCGAGTATCCGATCGACGGCGCGGCTGAAACGGGCGGCAAACTCCGCCTCGGAATGAAAGCGCGGCAGGTCATACGTGGTGGCCTCGGGCTCCCAGTCCTCTGGGAGGGCTCGGGCCGGGGCGAGGATTCGCTGCAGGACCTGGATCAGGCGCTCTGGGGAAGGGGGGGTCATGTGGTCATCACTCCGAGGCAATAGCGTAGTGCCTCCTTGGGCGCGCGCCAAGCCGCCCGGGGTCTGCCGCCGCCTGCCGGAGCAGCGCGAGCAAGGAAGTCACATACAGGATCAAGTTTTTCAGCGGAACGTATGACTACCAGGACAGACAGTCAAGCATATGCCCGGCAGTTCGCCCTGACTTTGGCGGGCGGCTCATTTGGAGGCGCGCTTACCGTCCCAGCGGAAGCGGAGCGGCTCGCTTACGACCTTGCAGGCCACGGTCTTGGCGACGCGCTCAAGCTGCGCCTTGGTAGGGGGCCGGGGCGCGCCGCTGCCTACGGGCGGGGCGGCTGGATCGTTATTGTAAGTCACCTGCAGCGAGTACTCGCCCGGCTTCCCGGGCGTCGGCGGGTGCACCCACCCGAGCTTGCGCGACTGACCGGGCAGGAGGGTCAGGAAATCTTCATCGGCGAGCGCGTTGATGAAGCCGCAGGTGCCGACCTCGCTGATGAGGTTTGGCTCCAGCGTAAAAGTGAGGCTCGGGTTGCGCTTGCCGAACGATGAGCCGTCGCCCGTAGCCATAAGCTCGATTGCCGCCTTACCGGCGTTCTTGAGCGTGGCGTCGATCTCAAGCCCGCTGACCGATTTTTTCAGCTTCAGCTCGAGCCGCACATCGGGACAGTCTGCCTGGGCGATGACGGGGCACCCGAGCCCCAAAACGAGAGCGCACAAGAATCTCATGTTTCGAGCATACCACGACGCCCGCGCGGCCCACCCTCCCGCTGACTTGCGGACTTGGCGGGCCGCGCATGTCATACCGCTCTGGCACCTTCGGACCTTCATCTTGGAGAATCCGCCGAATCATCTTAAACGTGTCGGCAACGCGTCGGCAACACGTCCGCAGCGCGTCCGCCGCCGCTCGCGGTTATCGCCGCATCGACGCGGCAGGGGCCTGGCGAGCTCACTTGGTTTAAGGTCGCGATGAACAATGCACTGCAAAGCTTCCGTCGAGAGAGCAGGTTCTGGAGAGGTCGCTGGAAAGGCGCTGGAATGCGCCGCGCCCGGGCGTTCGCCAGCGGGCCGCCCAATACCAGGGCGAGATTCAGGTGCTAGGCTTAAGAAAACCCTTTGGTTATCAAGAAGATAGGAGATACGCCATGCGAAAGCGGAAACTTGTCGTCGCGAACGTCGCTGCATTCGGGCTTGCTCTAATCGGACTGTCGACGTGCAGCTGCAGTGGGGGGGACGGTGGCGCGGACACCCAGACGCCGCAGCAGGCCTGCGCCGCGCTGGTCGGCGCGACCATTGGGGAGGCGAAACTTACCAGCGCCACGCTGGTCGCACCCAGCGGCGCAGCTGGTGAGCACTGCAAAGTCACCGGCGAGCTGCATACAACGCTGAAGTTTGTCGCCAAGCTGCCGACCACCTGGAACAAGAAGCTGCTTTATACAGGCGGCGGCGGCTGGGATGGAGAGATTGCCGACTTCCAGCTGTCTCCCTCGGGTGCTACCGGCGGCTACGTGACCGTCGCGTCCAACGGCGGCCACAGCGACCCGACGGGCGCGGTGTTCTTGAACAATCCGCAGGTGCAAAAGGACTTCGGCTATCTGCAGATTCACTCGGTGCTCGAGGTAGTACGGCAAGTCGTGCGGCAGCGCTACGGCACGGACGCCGAGAAGTACTACTTCGAAGGCTGCTCGAACGGCGGTCGCGAGGCGCTGATCCAGGCCACCCGCTATCCCGCGGATTTCGACGGCATCGTCGTGCGCGCCCCTGCCTATAGCTTCACCGAGCTCGTCCTGGCCTTCAACAACAACATGAAACACCAGAAGGCCACCGCAGGCGGTGCCGTCACCGCGGCCAAGGCCAGCACCATCGCCACCGCGGTGCTAAAGAGCTGCGATGCACTGGACGGCGTCGCCGACGGCATCGTCAGCAACATCGACAAGTGCGCTTTCGACCCAGGCTCGCTCCTGTGCGCCGCCGCCGAAAACGACACCTGTCTCACCACCGAGCAGCTAAGCACCGTCAAGGCCATCTACGCCGAGTTCAAGGTAAATGGCAATCCGGTGTATCCGGGCTGGGGTCCGGGCGGCGAAGATCTCGGCTGGCCGATGTGGCTCATCGGCGACAGCATGATGCCGGCACTGCAGCTGTTCTTCGGCGAGTCGCTGATTCGTTACTGGCTGGTGAACGACCCCAACTTCAACTCGCTGACCTTCGACCCGAGCAGCTACCTGCAGCAGCTCGCCGATGCGGCCAAGACGCTGGATGCGTCTTTTGATCTGAAGGCGTTCTTTGCCCGCCAAGGCAAGATGATCCTGGTCCATGGGACTTCCGACTGGGCGATAAGCTACAAGGGCTCGATCAAATACTGGAACAACGTCGCCGCTGCAGTGGGCAGCGCAGCTGCTCGCGATGCGTCGATGGAGTTCTTCCTGCAGCCGGGGGTTCAGCACTGCTTTGGCGGCGCCGGCCCCGACACGGTTGATCTGCTCGGCGCGGTGGACGGCTGGGTGACGCGCGGGCAGCGCCCCTCAGCGGCGAATCTGGTCAGCAAGAAGTACGATATGGGCGGCTCTGTGACGATGGAGAGGCCGCTGTGCCCCTATCCGCAGTACCCGCGCTATAACGGGACGGGCGATCGGAAAGTCGCCGCCAGCTACACCTGCACGAGCCCCTAAAACCTCACAGACGGTTCAGCTTCTCGATCCTAAAACACGCCTAAAACACGCCTAAAACACGCCTAAAACACGCCTAAAACACGCCCAAAATATGTTCGTTGAGAGTACGCTGCTCGGCTCCGGTGTCTGGGGCCAGCGCGGAAATCAGACAAGATCCCCTTCTTTTCGGCTATGCTCGAAGCGGCTAGCTCGGCCAGGCTCCGAGCTCGTTCTCCCCGCATGAGTGCAGGCAAGAGGCCGGGATGATTCCAGTTCATCGCACACGGATAGCCCGAGTGCTACAGATCCTGTCGGAGACGGTGCTCGGCAACTACGACAGCCGGCTCGAGGGTCTGGACGACTCTCCAGATGACGAGTTTCTGGAGGTCGAGGTGGCGATCAACGCCATGCTCGACGAGCTGCAGCTTACCCGCCAGCGCAGCACCGCCCAGCACCGGGAGATCGAACACCAGGCCGCGCAGCTTCGCCGGCAGCAGGCGGAGCTTCTCGACCTGTCCACACCGATCATCCGGGTCGCACCGCGCGTGCTGGCGCTGCCGCTAATCGGCGCCATCGAGAGCGAGCGCGCCCAGCGCATGACCGAGGCGGTCCTTGGCCGCATCGTCGCCGAGCGCGCCACCCACCTCATCCTCGACATGACCGCTGCGGGAGAGATCGCGCCGACGACGGCGCAGTCGGTGCTGCGGATGGTGCAGGCCGTGCGCCTGCTGGGTGCGCAGTGCCTGATCACCGGCCTGAGTCCAGCCATGGCGCGGACCTTGGTCAGCCATAACTTCGACAGCTCGCAGGTGGTGACGCTGCCGCAGATGGAGGACGCGCTGGCGCTGGTGCTGGGGAGCACGCGCTGGCGGGGCGTCCAACCGGCGGTGGATTCTTTGGTGCGGGATAGGGGAAAGTTGAGATCTACGGAGGGATAAAAGGGGCCATGCCGATTCAGACTCAGGAGGGGAAGACCCCCAAAGGGCAGCGATGTATGCGTGCTCTGGTAAATGGTCAAGTCAGCCTCGCCGATTCGCAGGCGATGGGAGAACAGCTGCAGCCGGGGCAGCCCTACCACCAGGCGCTGGTACTCTGTCTTGTCGAAAAAGGCACGCAGTACAGTCCGGAAAGCCGGAAGTACTTCGGCACCTTGAGAGGCACCTACATGCGTATGGCCACGGTAGTCACCAACCCGGTGCTGCGCGCCTCGATCAACTTCATGGTGCGGCTGGTCGGCGATGACAAGAATTTCCGCATGTTCAGTACTGAAGCCGAGGCCATGCTCTGGCTGGACGAGAAGTAACCTCCGCACCGCACAAGCAGGCCACTAGCCGCCAGCAACTGCCTACCTTGTCCGCCTTCCCTACAGGCGCTTGAATAGATGTCTGCCCCGGAGGCACCGATGCCCTATGACCTGAAGTCCGCCAAGGCGCCCCGTCTCACCGGCGCCGGTCTGTCCGCCGCCGTCGCACTCCTAGAAAACAGCGCTTCCCGCGCCTTGCTGTCGCCCGGGCTCATCCGGGATACAGGTGTCGCCGCGTTCCGTAAAATCGCGCTCGCCGAGCCTCCGAGCGTTGCCCCGCGGCTGCCGCGTCCTGCATCGATGTCGACCGCCGCCGCCGCCGCAGAAACTGATCTCGCCGCGCTCGCCAGGGCCCGCGAGATCACGGGCTTTCGCTTCGAGACCGTCGGCGATTTTGCGCGCGCCTACCGCGAGGAACGGACGACACCCCTGGAGGTCGCCGAGAAGCTCTTCGCCGCGCTGGACGAGGCCGAGCGGCGCTCGCCGAAGATGCGCGCGATCGTCGCCGCGCGTCGTGACGACGCCTTCGCCCAGGCCAAGGCGGCGACCGCGCGGCACAAGGCCGGCGCGGCGCTCGGTCCGCTCGATGGCGTGCCGGTCGCAGTCAAGGACGAGCTGGACGTCCTCGGCTATGCAACCACCGCCGGAACCAGGTTCCTCGCCCAGGTCGCCACCGCGGACGCGACGGCGGTGGCGCGGCTGCGGGCGCAGGGCGCGGTGCTGTTCGGCAAGGCGAACATGCACGAGATTGGCATCGACACCTCCGGCTTCAACCCCCACTACGGAACGCCGCGCAACCCCTACGACGTGAGCCGCTACACCGGCGGCTCCTCGAGCGGCTCGGGCGCGGCGGTTGCTGCGGGCCTGTGCCCGATCGCGGTCGGCGCCGATGGCGGCGGCTCGATTCGCATCCCCGCGGCCCTGTGCGGCGTCACCGGCCTCAAGGCAACGTTTTCGCGCATCAGTGAGGCGGGGGCCTACCCCTTGTGCTGGAGCATCGGCCATGCGGGCCCGCTGGCCGCCACGGTTGCCGATCTGGCCATCGCCTATGCGGTCATGGCGGGCCCGGATCCGCGCGATCCCGGGACGCTTCATCAGCCGGCGCCGCAGCCGATTGCGCTCGATCGGGGGGACCTGCAGGGCGTGCGGCTGGGCATCTATACGGAGTGGCTGCAGGACGCGCAGCCCGCGGTCGTGGCCAGCGTGAAGGCGATGGTCAAGACGCTGGCGGCCCGCGGTGCAACGATCGTCGAGATTGAGATTCCCGAGCTTGAGCTGTGCCGGCTCGGCCACGCGCTGACCATCCTGTCCGAGATGGGCGTCAGCATGGACCCGTTCTTCGCCCGGCACCGCAAGGACTTGGGCTTTGGCACGCGCATGAACCTCGCACTGGCGCGCGAGCTCACCGCGCGCGACTACGTCCGCGCGCAGCAGGTGCGCACCCGCATGACCAGCCACTTCGAGCGTATACTCGCCGATGTCGACGCGATCGTCACGCCGACGACGGCCTGGACCGCGCCGGCAATCCGGCCGGACGTCATCCCCCACGGCGAGAGCGATCTTGAGCTTACAAGTGCGCTGATGCGTTTCGTCTTCCCATCCAACCTGACCGGGCACCCGGCCGTGACGGTTCCCTGCGGCTACGACCCGGCGGGGCTGCCGATCGGGCTGCAGCTCATCGGGCGCGCCTGGGACGAGCACCGCCTGCTGGCGTTCGCCGCGGTGGTGGAGGACGCAGTCCCGCGCCGGGCACCGCAGGTGCACTGGCGTCTGTTGCCGGCTTAAGTTCCCGCCCGCCCCTCATTCCTCCCAAGTCATAACGGGCCACAACGCATGGCCTTCTGACGAGCCGCAGTTTCCAGCGCAGGTCCGTCTCTACATGACGTTCCTGGAAACTCCGGACTGCGCTTCTCGACAGAGCGTACTGTTCGCGATGAATAATCCCTTTTTTGTGCGTCGTCGCCAGGGCCGAGGCGATCTGGA
>DAOMZC010000128.1:0-11023 GCA_035437965.1 Pseudomonadota bacterium | reverse complement strand
ATCGTCAACGTAGACATAACGACCGAGATCGGCGGCTTCCACGGCGACACCTCGGCGACGTTCTGCATCGGCGAGCCTTCGCCCGAGGCGCGGCACGTCGTCGACGTCGCGCGTCGCTGTCGCGATCGCGGCATCGAAGTGGTGCGCGCCGGCGTGCGCCTCGGCGATATCGGCGCCGCCATCGAGGAGCTGGCTCGCCGCGAGGGGTGTCAGGTGGTGCGCGCCTACGGCGGTCACGGCATCGGCCGCCGCATGCATCAAGAGCCGCACGTGCCGCACGTTGGACCGGCAGGCCGCGGACTCCGCCTCCGCGCGGGCATGGCGATCACCATCGAACCGATGATCAACCTGGGCGGCGCCGAGGTGCGGCTCCTCGGCGATGGCTGGACCGTGGTCACGCGCGACGGCTCACTCTCCGCGCAGTTCGAACACACAGTGCTCGTCACCGCGACCGGCGCGGAAGTGATGACGCTGGGCGATGAGCTTCCGCTGCTGAAGTGAACCGGATCACACCTTTTGAGCGAGGAAACTCCAAGTACGCTCTCGCGTGCGTTTGCCCTGGAGATACGGCACAAAGGCTCTTGTTCTGGCTGCGCCGAATAGGGACGATATGGATGAAGGAAAGGGCAGCGGCAACATGGAACAGCGGGGCAGGCAGGACTCTCATTTTATCGAGGCGTCAGTAAGCTGGCCGATTCGGCTCTTGAACCGAGCCGACGCCTTGCTCAAGCAGAGGGCGGGTCGAGCTCTGGTGCCGCTCGACCGGCAAAAAATTTCCAGCTGGGCGCGCGTCAAGGAGGTCCACCCCGCGTTTGGCGACCAGGAGCCGTTTTTTCGGTTGCTGGAGGCCTTTTTTGACGGCTTTGCCCAAAATCCCCACCTGTCCGCCATGGGGAACCTGTCCATCACCGACTGGGCAAAGTCGTGCTTGCACGCTCGCCGGGAGTGCATGGACTACGTCGCCGCGCACCCCGAGGTGCTCGGCCAGAAGATCGAAAAGCCCGTCGTCATCGTCGGTATGCACCGCACCGGCAGCACGCTTCTTTATAACCTGCTGCACCAGGACCCAAGGACCCGCAGTCCCTTTTTGTATGAGATGTATGGTGACTGGCCCCACCTGCCGGTCGCGACCAGCCGCGCCGCCCACTACCAAGACGGCCGAATGGAACGGCTGAAAAAGAGTCTGGCGCAAGGGGCCAAGCTATTGCCCGAAGGCGTTGCCAAGCGGAACCGAGCGCACCTGACGTCTCACGAGATGATCGAGGAGGACTACATCATCACGTCGCACCAGATGAACTGGCTCACCCACAGCGTCTTGTCCGGTGCCCGCTTCAAAGAGCTGACCCTCGATCCGGCCAAGGACTTCGTCTTTGCCTATCTGAAGATCTACCTGCAGATGCTGCAGACCGGGTATGCGCCCGCCTCTCATTGGACGCTGAAGGCGCCGTCGCACCTTCTGCACCTGGAGTCGTTCATGCGGGCGTTTCCCGATGCGCGAGTGGTGATGCTGCATCGTGAGCCGGCGGAGACGGTGCCCTCGATGTGTTATCTGATGGAAGCGCTGTATGGGGACTACCATCGCCCTTACACCTGGGATCGTCGCACGTTGGGGCCTTTCATCAGTGCGCTCTATCAGCTCATGACCCAGCGTCTATCGCAGTACCGCGATGCTCATCCCGATAAAGCGGCGCAGTTTATAGACATCCCCTTCGCTGAGCTGGAGGCCGATCCCGTAGGGCAGGTGCAGCGCATCTACCGCACCCTCGGCATCGACTACGAGCCGGGTCTGACTGCCACGCTGCAGAGCTATCTGCGGGCGCACAAAAAACATCAGCACGGCAAGCCTTCCTACAGCCTGGCCAAGTATGGCCTCACTCCCGAGGAAGTAGAGACAGGCTTTGCACAATACCGCGCCCGGTATCTGCGCTAAGACGCCGGTACCGAGGCCTGTAGCGGCCCGCGCCGGCCAGGTCAGCCGTCGATGATCTCCACCAGATCCGACTCGCCGGCGCCGCGGGTGATGTCGAGCAGTCCGGCGACCAGGTTGCCAAAGATATCGCCCAGAAGGCGCGGCTCCGCGGTGGTCCACGGCAGCCGCCGCCACGGGCTCTCGGGCGCGGTCGAAGCTTCGAGCTGCCGGTCGTGCACCGAGAGGACGGCCTGGGTCTGGGCGCTGATGGCGAGCTTCTCCACCGGCACGATGCACAGCGCCTGCGCTTGGCTCAGCTCCTCGCGCAGCCGCGCGGCCGAGACGGTCACGACGCGACCGCCGAGCGCCTCTGCCACACGGTGAAGCTCGCGGAAGTGTTCGGGTTCCTTTTCGTGCTTGAAGTGATGCTGCACGTTATCTTGCAAAAGGGCGTACTGAATCCAGGGGAACTCACAGGAACCCGCCGGTCCGATGAAGGTCATGCTCATGGTCAGTCTCCTCGCCTGGGGTCCAGAGGGAGGACTTATGCAAGCGGCTTGCCAGAAATCAGGGTCGGCGCCGTCGGGCGGTCTGCGGCAATTTTGCCCCACCTTGGCAAAATTGCGGCTCAGGAGCTCCCATCATAGCGCTCCAGCTTCCGGTACAGCGTGCGGCGGTCCACGCCCAGCACCTGCGCCGCCAGGGTCTTGTTGCCGCCCAGGATTTCAAGGGCGTGCAGGATGTAGCGGCGCTCGATCTCTTCGAGCGAGACGAGCTCCGCGGCGTCGGGGCTGACCAGCACGAGCTCGGTGGGCCGGTGATCGCGAATCTTTTCCGGCAGATCATCGAGGCCAATTTGATCATAGGCGGTGAGCGCCACCGCCCGCTCGATGCAGTTATATAGCTCGCGCACGTTGCCGGGCCAGGCGTAGCTGAGCAGCCGCTCTGCCGCCTTGAGCGAGATCCCGACGACGCGCTTGCCGAGCCGCGCGGCGCAGCGGTCCAGGCTGTGCTGGGCGAGCAAAAGGACATCCCCGCCGCGATTGCGCAGCGCCGGCAGGGTCACCTGCACGACGTTTATCCGGTAGTAAAGATCGTCGCGAAATCGGTGCTCCTCGACCGCCGCCTCGAGGTCGCGGTTGGTCGCCGCGATGATGCGGACATCGACGGCGACCTCAGTGTCACCACCGACCGGGCGCACCCGGCGCTCCTGCAGGGCGCGCAGCAGCTTGGGCTGCATGCCGAGCGGCAGATCCCCGATTTCGTCGAGCAGCAGCGTCCCGCCTTCCGCCTGCTGGAACAGACCCTTGCGCGCCGCCCGGGCATCGGTGAACGCCCCCTTTGTATGGCCGAACAGCTCACTCTCCAGCAGCTGCTCGGGGAGCGCTGAGCAGTTGACGGCCACGAAGGGCTTGTCGCGCCGCGGGCTCTTTTGGTGGATCGAGCGCGCCAGGAGCTCCTTGCCGGTCCCGCTCTCGCCGGTGATGAGCACCGACACATCGGTCTCGGCGACCCGTGCCACCAGCTCGTAGACCCGCTTCATCGCCGGGCTGGCGCCGATGAGCTCCTCGAAGCGCTGCGACGAAGCGACGGCCTGGCGCAGGAGCTTCACCTCTTCGCGCAGGGCGCGGTGCTGCACTGCGCGCTGCAGCGCCAGCGCCAGCGCATCGACCTCGAACGGCTTGGTCAAAAAGTCGTAGGCCCCGGCGCGGATGGCGGCAATCGCGGTCTCCAGGCTGCCAAAGGCGGTGATGACGATCACCGGCAGATCGGGACGGTTGGCCAGCACCCGCCGGCAGAGCTCCGTGCCCTTGAGCCCCGGCATGTTGAGGTCGACGACGATGGCCTCGATGGGCTCCTCGGGCAAAAGGTGCAGCGCCGCCAGCGGCTGGGTGCGCCACAGGACATCGAAGCCGCGCTTGCGCAGGCCGATCTCCAGGAGCTCGCACATGCCGCGGTCATCATCGATGATAAGGACCCGCGGCTTCAGCCCGGCGGGGGCCTCTCGACCTGGAGCGACATCGGCAGGAACACCGTGAACTGGCTCCCTTTCCATTGTTGACTCTTGACCTCAATCCAGCCGCCGTGATCGCGGATAATCTCATCGGTGATGGACAAGCCGAGCCCGGTGCCTTCACCGGCGCACTGCGTGGTGAAAAAGGGCTCGAAGATATGCGCGAGGTTTTCTTGTGCAATTCCCGTTCCATTATCTTCGACGGTGAGCACCGCGTAGCCGGCCGCGCGCCCGCCTGCTTCCGCCGGGGAGACCTTCTGCGCCTCTTGAACTGCAATGCGGACCACGCCCCCATCGCTTATGGCCTGGATCGAGTTCATGACCAGGTTGCCCAGCGCCTGCTCGATCTGCATCACATCGACAGCGGCGATCGCCGGCAGGCTGCTCGGCTCCAGGATGAGCTCCACCTGGCGCTTGACCGCCAGCGGTCGCAGCATCCCCAGCACCCGCTCGGCGAGGTCGCGCAGGCTGATCTCGTCGCGCTGCGGCCCCCGGCGGCGCGCGAAGTCCAGGAGCTGGCGGATGATCGACGCCACCCGCTCGCTCTGCTCCAGGATCGCCCCGGCGTGCTGGCGCGCCTCGTCGAGGGTGGCGTCCGGCTCGGTGATGAGCCGGGCGCGGCCGGCGATGACGTTGAGCGGGGTGCCGACCTCGTGGGCGATGCCCGAGGAGATCTGCCCGACCATCGCCAGGCGGTCGCGGTGGCGCAGCTGCTCCACGGTGGCGATGCGGGCCGTCGTCTCGCGGGTGAGGAGCCCGCGCAGCTTGTCGCGATCGCGGCGAACGCGCGCCGTGAACTGCCCGACCGCGACCAGGAACACCAGGCGCACCGTGGCGTTCCAGATGGGGGTGAGGCTCGGCGCGCCCGGCTGCTGCGAGAGGTCCCCAAGATAGATGCCGATGCTGGCGGCGGCCGAGGTATAGAGCGCCGCCCAGCCGCCCAGGAACCACCCGGCGAGCGTAATCGGAATGGCGTAAAACAGCGCCAGCGAGACCCGCGGCCCGCTCAGCCAGTCGATGAGGCCGATGGCCAGGACCGGCACGAGCAGCGCCGCCAAACCGAGCCCTCTTTGTAGCCGGGTCTGCATGGCGGAAGAAGCTAGCACATCCGGCGCCCGTCACGCGCCGGGCCTCAGACAGACTCCGAGCGCTGCAGGACCCGGCGCAGCAGCAGCGGCAGCACGAACAGCATGAGGATCGTCGACGACAGGATGCCGCCGATGACGACGGTGGCCAGCGGTCGCTGCACCTCGGCGCCGGCGCGGGTCGAGATGGCCATCGGCAGAAAGCCGATTGCGGCGACCAGCGCGGTGGTCGCGATCGGGCGCAGGCTGCTGCGCGCGCTCTCGAACAGGGCCTCGAGCAGCGGCTTGCCATGGCCAAGCTGGCGCCGCAGCTCGGAGGCCAGCACGACCCCGTTGAGCACCGCGACGCCGCACAGGGCGATGAAGCCGACCCCCGCCGGAATCGAGAACGGCAGCGCCCGCAGCTTGAGGGCAAACAGGCCGCCGATGATGCCGAGCGGCACGCAGCCAAAGACCGCGGCGGCGTAGCGCACATCGCCGAACATCAGAAACAGCATCCCGAAGATGATCCCCAGCGCCATCGGCACCACCAGCATCAGCCGGTTCTTGGCGCGGGTGAAGTTCTCGAACTGGCCCCCCCACTCAAGGTGGTAGCCGTGCGGAATCTTTACCTGCGCTTCGACGCGCACGCGGGCGTCCTTTACGTAGCTCACCAGATCGCGGCCGCGGATGTTGGCTTCGACCATGACGCGCCGCTCCAGGGACTCGCGGTTGATCACCGCCGGCCCTTCGTTCTCGGCGATATCGGCCACCTGGGCCAGCGGCACCAGCGACCCTTCCTGGGTGCCGACCAGGAGCTCGCCGAAAGACTCTGGGGTGAGCTGGGTCGGCGGCAGCAGCAGCTTGATCGGGAAGCGGCGCGGACCCTCGAAGACGAAGCCCACCGGCTGGCCGACGCGCGAGGCCGCCACTGTGTCGAGGATCTCATCGACCGGAATCGCGTAGCGCGACAGCCGCTGGCGATCGATCTTGACGTTGAGGAGCGGCAGCCCGAGCACCCGCTGGACCCGCAGGTCCCCCGTACCCGGGACGCCGCGCATCACCGCGCCGATGCGATCCGCCAGCGCCTTGCCGACCTGCAGATCCGAGCCGAAGACCTTGACCACCACATCGGCGCGCGAGCCCGCCAGGAGCTGGTTGACGCGATCCTCGATCGGCTGCGAGACCGAGACGAAAGTCGCGGGGACTTCCCGCTCGATGGCCTCCTTGATCTTCTCGCCCAGGGTGTCCAGATCCGGGGCCGACTTCCAGTGCGCCTTGTCGGCGAGCTTCACCATCACCTCGGTCTCATCGGGGCCGACCGGATCGGTGGCGACTTCGGCGCGGCCGGTGCGGGTGACGATCGAGCGCACCTCGGGAAAGCGGCTGAGTACTCCCTCCACCTGCAGCCCCAGCCGCTGCGCCTCGCTGATCGAGATCGAAGGGAGGCGCTTGATGTCGAGCGACAGCTCCCCTTCATCAAGCCGCGGCACGAACTCCGCCCCCAGGGTGACCGCCATGACCCCGGCCAGCCCCGCGAGGATCAACGTGACGAGCGTGACGTAGCGCGGCAGGCGCAGCGCCCGCTCGAGCTGCCGCTGATAGAACCCCTGCAAGCGCCCCCACACCCCGGAGGCGCCGGGTCCGTGCTGCCCACCATGAGACTCCGGACCTCCCGCCGGTACGCGCAGGACCAGGGAGGCAAGCGCGGGAAAGACGGTCAGCGTAAACAGCAGCGCGCCGCCAAGCGCCAGGGCGACCGTAATCGCCATCGGCTTGAACATCCGCCCTTCCACACCTTCAAGAGCCATGAGCGGCAGATAGACGAGCAGGATGATCGCCACCGCGAACGTCACCGTCCGAGCGCTCTGTCCCATCGAGCGCGCGATCACGGCGGGAGCTTCCGCCTCCTGCTCCTTTTCGAGTCCGGCCAGCGCCACCATCGCCCCCTCGAGCATGACGATCGCCCCATCGACGAGCAGCCCGAAGTCGATCGCGCCGAGCGACATCAGGTTCCCGACCACCCCCAGCGCCGACATGCCGATGATCGCCACCCCCATCGCGAGCGGAATCCCGAGCGCCGCGATAAGGCTGCCGCGCAGCGTGCCCAGGGTCAGAAAGAGGATGAGCACCACGAGCCCCGCGCCCTCGGTAAGGTTTATAAAGACCGTCTTTAGCATGCGGTTTATAAACTCTGCGCGATCGTAGTAGGTCGAGATCTTCACGCCCGCGGGCAGCTCGCGCTGGATCTCGATGAGCTTGTCCTTGACGTGGCCGACGACCTCGCGCGAGTTCTGGCCGATGAGCATCATGACCGTGCCGGCGACGATCTCGCCCTTGCCGTGCTTGGTGACGACGCCGAAGCGCAGCGCTGGACCGAGCTTGATGGCGCCGAGCTGCTTGAGCAGGACCGGAGTGCCGCTGGCATCGGTGGTCACTACTGTGTTGCCGATGTCGCGCAGATCCCGATACTGACCTTCGCCGCGGATGACGAACGACTCGCGCTGTTTTTCGATGTAGCCGCCGCCGATGTTGGCGTTGCTCCGTAGCAGCACGTCGTAGATCTTGCCCAGGGTCAGCCGGTAGGCGGCCAGGCGCTTGGGATCGACGACGACCTGGTATTCCTTGGCGGCGCCGCCCATGGCGTTGACCTCGATGACCCCGGGGACCGAGCGCAGGCGCTTGGAGACCTCCCAGTCGAGCAGCGTGCGCAGCTCCATCGGGGTGTGTTTGCCATCCGTGGACTCCAGGTAGAACTCGTAGATCTCACCAAGGCCGGTGGACACCGGGGCCAGCTCGGGGCGGCCGTACTTTGGATCGATCTCGGCCTCGGCCAGCTTGAGGCGCTCGGTGACGAGCTGGCGGCAGAACCAGACGTCCATGTTGTCGCGGAAGATGATGGTGATGGCGGAGACGGCGGTGCGGCTGATGCTGCGGATCTCGGCGACCCCGGGCAGGCCGTTCATCGAGGTCTCGATCGGATAGGTCAGGTACTGCTCCACCTCGGCCGGCGACAGACCGGGGGCCGAGGTGAGGACCGAGACCTGTACGTTGGTGACGTCCGGGACGGCATCGATCGACATGTCGCGCGCCGCCAAAAGCGCCGCCACCGCGACGACCGCCGCGGCAACCAGGATGACGCCGCGGCGCCGCACCGAGAACCCAACAATCTTATCGAGCATGAGATCTACCTTAGAAGTTCGCTCTTGAGCAGGAACCCGCCGTCCGCCACCACTCGCTCGCCCTCGCTGACGCCGGCGCGGACCTCGACCAGGGTCCCACCGGAGGGGCCGAGCTCGACGGCGCGACGGGAGAAGCCGCCGCCGGTCTCTTCGACGAACACCAGCGGCTTGCCCTCCACCGTGATCACCGCCTTGCGCGGTACCGCCAGCACGGCGGTCGCGGCGCCGGCCGGGTCGCCTTGCAGCGTCGCGGTGACGAACTGGCCGGGGCGGAACAGTCCTTCGCTGTTATCAAACTCGATCCGCACCGGCGCGGTTCGCGTCTTCTCATCGATCACGCTGCCGACGAGTGCGACGTGCGCCGGGAAGCTGCGGCCGGGATAGACCTCGGTGCGGATTACGGCGCGCTGATCTTTGTGGACGTACGACAGGTCCTTCTCGAAAAGATCCAGCAGCACCCACAGGTGATTCAGGTCGGCGACCTTGAAGGCATCGCTGGCCGGCTGGACCGCCTGCCCCAGGGAGACATCGCGACGGATCACCGTACCGTCGATGGGACTGATTAGCGACACCCGGCCGGCCCGCGCATCGCTTATCTGGCTGATGTCGCTCTGCCGCAGACCCAGGGCGCGCAGTCGCTGCGTCGCGGCGGCCAGCTGCGCCTGCTCGGTGATCGCGGCGGCCTCGGCCAGCTCGCGCTCGCGCTCGGAGCTCACCTTGCGCTCGGCCAGCTCGCGCTCGCGGCGGAGGTTGGTCTGCGCGGCGGATGACACAGCGCGCGCCGTCAGATAAGTAGCCTGGGCCTGGCCGACCTCGGCGCTCTCGAGCTCGGCCAGGATCTGGCCCTTCTTGACCGGGTCGCCGACCCGCACTCCGATCGCTACTACCCGACCGGCGATGAGCGGACCCACCTCCGCATAGTGATCATCCGCGAACCCCACCGAGCCCACGACCTCGACGTCGCGCGCCAGGCGGGTCTTCTGTACGGTCACGATCTCCACGTGGTTCTGCTTGCTGGCTTCCGCCGTCAGCGCCACCTGCTCGCTGCGCTCCGGCGGCTTCTCCACCGTCGCAGCGGGGGCTGGCTCCTTGGCGCTCAGCCGGCCCAGAAACAACGCGGCTCCCGCGACCACCAAGACTGGCAGGACACGACCCAGACTGTCTTTTAAAGAACGCATCGGACTCCATATGAGCTCCGGACGATCAGCCGGAGCCTCCCAGATTTACCTTGGGTCCAGTCCTTGCAAGCGCCTTGCCAAAACCAGAACACAGAGTCGACCAACGCCCCGACCAAGGGACAGAACTTACTAACGTGGGAGTCGCGAAGATGCAGAGGCGGAATCGGACCTGGCGGCGGAGCAGCGCGCGCTGGGGAGTCATGATCTTTTGGCTGCTGTTTTCCCTTGAGGCAAAAAGTGAAGAGCTGCCCTTGAGTCTGGAGGATGCGCTGACCCGGGCGGAGCGCTACGCTCCCGAGCTCGTGCGGGCGCGCAATGAGCTGCTAAACACTGAAGCCCGGCGCACCGGCGCGGGGCTCCTCTTGCCGTCAAACCCGGTGGTGTCGGTGCTCGTCGGCTCGCGGCGCGAGGAGCAGGCGGGGGGCGGGGCGCTGTATGGGATTCAGCATCAGCTGCATATAGAACAGACCCTCGAGGTAGCCGGGCAGCGCTGGACCCGGCTTGCCGCGGTGGCGGCGGCGGTCGCCGTGCAGCGCGATGCGGTGGCTTACGCGCGCCTCCTATCGCGGGCCGTGGTCAAGGCGCTGTACGTTCAGTGCGTGCTGGTCGAGCAGCGCCTTGCCGTTGCGCAGCGGCGCGAGGATGTCGCGCGGCAGCTATTGCAGTCGGCGCAGACGCGGGTGCAGCTGGGCGCCGCAGGAGCGATCGATGTCAACCTGGCGCTCATCGAGGCCGGTCGGGTCGCCGGGGACCGGCTGGAGATCGCCGCCGAGCAGGAGGCGCGCCTGGGTGAGCTGCGCATCCTGACCGCGGTGCCGCCGGGCACTCCCCTTAAGCTTACGGCCCAGCAGGTCGGGGGAGCTCCGCCCGCGATCGTGTCGGAGCTCGATGTGAACCAGCAGATCGAGCGGGCGCTTGTGCAGCGCAGCGATCTGCGCGCGGTCCACGGTCAGAAGGCCCAGCTCCAGGCCGAACAGCGTCGGCTGCGCCGGGAAATTACTCCCAATCCGTTCATCGCCTTCGACTACCAGCAAGATCTCCCGGGACAGATCTTCCTCGGCGGCACCGTCGGGCTGACCCTGCCGGTGTTCAACCGCAACCAGGGCCCCCTGGCCCAGCTCGAGGCGGCAAAGCGCGTCCGCCAGGCCGAAGAGAACCTGGTGGTGACCCGGATTCGCACCGAGGTCGCGCAGGCCCTGCGGATACTCCGCCTGCGCCAGACCCAGCTCGAGCTGTTCGCCCGCGAGGCCCTGCCGCCGGCGGAGGAGAACGTAGATCTCCTGCGGCGCGGCTGGCAGGCGGGCAAGTTCGATCTGTTCCGCGTCATCGCCGCCCTGCGCGAGCGGACCGAGGTGAAGACCCGCTACCTGACGATGCTGGAGCAGCTGTGGCTGGCCGCGATCTCCCTTGAGCGGGCCAGCGGCACCGAGATCATCGATCTCCCCGGCTCGCCGGGGCGGTAGGCTCTCCGGCCGCGCTGGCGACGCTGCCGCCAGCCTGGTCGAGCATTTTTGTCCGAGTGTGGCAAAAATGCCGCTCTGGACCCCGCCGACCGGCCCGCTCGTTGGAAAGCGGTCATCGCCACCGTTCCGCGGCCAAGTGCGGGCCCGGCAAGCACTTGGCCGCGGCGCGGAACGGTCCCGCGGTCTGGGCGTCGCTCGTCACGGTGGCCGGTT
>DAOMZC010000127.1:0-11029 GCA_035437965.1 Pseudomonadota bacterium | reverse complement strand
AGCTGGTCTTCCAGTACGCCCGCAAGGGCGAGCCGGCACGCGCGGCGGCAACCAGCGAGCTGGCGGTGCGCGAGCTGGCGCTGGTCAATCGGGCGGAGCTCTACGAAGAAGACGTCGGCTGGTACGAGGCGGTGGCGGTGCGCGTCGGCGCCTCGCGCTGGGCGGCCGAGCCTCCGCGCGCCGAACGCAGCGGCAAAGCGGAGCTGGTGCTTGAGGCCCATCCCGGTCAGCCTGGGGAGACCTGTGTATCTGTGATTGCTCCGGGTGCGCGTCCGGAAGATAAAAAGGAGCTCTTCCGCAAGTGCACGTACGGCCTGGTCTGGACGCAGTCGCTGCGCCGGGCTCCCCGCGGCCAGGCGCTGGTCGTGTCGGTGCAGCAGCTGCCAAGCTGGAACGAGCTGTGGATATTTCAGCCCGATAAGCCGGCGGACGGCAAGGAGTCCGGCTGGCGGGTGGACACGCTGTCTCCGGCGGTGGCCGAGCCGAGCCTGGGCAACATCGAGCTGGCCGGCTTCTCTCCCGACGGTACGCGGGTGCTCATCGCGCGGGAGGCGGAGGTCGCGGGAGCCATCAAGCGCGAGTTCCAGGTCGTCCGGCTCGCCACCCTGCAGATCGAGAGCCAGGCGCGCAGCGCCGACCGCCTGGCGGCATTCCGGAGCTGGCAGTCCGCGGACTGGCAGAGCCGCACGCTGGCCCTACACTAGATTCCCTTTCAGCATGCGTCAGCGCCGCGCTCCCCTTTGTAGGGAACGGAAATACTCCTCAATCACCTCGCCGAGGAGAAAAGCCGGGCTAATATCAATTCGATAAAAAACGCGCGGAGAAAAGTAATGAGCATCATGCCCCATGCCGAACCCGAGTGCCGGAATCCCGACCAGGCCCAGGCCCCGGCCGAGCCGGCGGTGGAGCTGGACATCGCGGCGCACACCCGCGACCTCGGCGGCGGCTTCACCGTCCGCCGCCTGCTGCCGTCCCCGCTGCGCCGCATGGTCGGTCCGTTCATCTTCGTCGATCACATGGGGCCGGTGCACCTGGCCGCCGGACTGGGACTCGATGTCCGCCCGCACCCGCACATCAACCTGGCCACAGTGACGTACCTGTTCGAGGGCGAGATCCTCCACCGCGACAGCCTGGGCACCGAGCAGCTGATCCGTCCCGGCGCCGTCAACTGGATGACCGCCGGCCGCGGCATCGTCCACTCCGAGCGCTCGCCCGCCGCGGCGCGCAAGGCCGGACCCAGCCTGCACGGGATGCAGCTGTGGGTCGCGCTGCCCACCGAGCACGAAGAGGTCGAGCCGTCTTTCCAGCATCACCCCGCAGACACCATCCCCGCCGTCGAGCTGCCCGGCGCCCGGCTGCGCGTGGTGGCCGGCGCGGCGTACGGCGCGACCGCTCCGGTAAAGACCCTGTCGCCGCTGTTCTATGTCGAGGCGCAGTTGGATCCGGACGCCGAGGTGGCGCTGCCGGGCGAGTACCAGGGGCGCGCGGCCTATGTGGTAAAGGGAATGATCTCGTGCGCGGGCAAGACGTATGGGGAAGGGTCGATGGTCGTGTTCCGCTCGGGGGCTCCGGCGGCCATCACCGCGCTCGCGGCGTCGCGGGTCATGCTGCTCGGCGGCGCGCCGCTCGCTGGGGAGCGCTACATCTACTGGAACTTCGTCTCCAGCTCGCAGGAGCGCATCGAGCGCGCCAAGGACGACTGGCGCAAGCGCCGCTTCCCGAGCATCCTGCGCGATGACGCCGAGTTCATTCCGCTGCCGACCAGCTAGCCGCGGCGGGTATACTGCAGGCCCATGCAGGGACTGCTCACCATCGATGACTTCGAACAGGAGGCGCGCGGCAGCCTCACCAAGCTCGCCTACGACTACTTCCGCTCGGGCGCCGATGCCGAGCGCACGCTGCAGCGCAACCGCGCGGCGTTCGAAGACTATGAGATCTGGCCGCGCATCCTGCGCGATGTGTCACGACTCGATCTGAGCCTGGAGCTTCTCGGGCTGCAGCTGCCGATGCCGATCCTCATCGCGCCCACCGCGTATCAGCGGCTCGCCCATCCCGAAGGCGAGCTGGCGATGGCGCAGGGCGCGGCAGCCGCCGGCGCGCTGATGGTGGTCTCGACCCTGGCCACCACGACCCTGGAGCAGGTGGCGGCGGCGGCGGCGGGGCCCAAGTGGTTCCAGCTGTACATCCACCGCGATCGCGAGTTCACCCGCTCGCTGGTCGAGCGCGCCCAGGCGGCGGGCTATGCGGCGCTCGTGCTGACCGTCGATACTCCGCTGCTCGGGCGCCGGCTGGCCGATGAGCGCAACGGGTTCGCGCTGCCGCCCGGCCTCACCATGGCCAACCTCGCCGAGGCGCCCACCTCGCCGCTCAGCGGGTCGGCGCTGGCCAGCTACTGCGCGGCGCGCCACGATGCTTCGGTGACGTGGAAGGATCTGGACTGGCTGCGCGCTCTCACCAGGCTGCCGATCTTGATAAAAGGGGTGCTGCGCGGCGATGACGCGGCGCGCGCGGTCGAGCTGGGTGCCGCCGGTGTCATCGTGTCCAACCACGGGGCGCGGCAGCTCGACGGCACTCCGGCGACCCTGGACGCCCTGTCCGAAGTCTGCGCTGCGGTGGCCGGCCGCTGTCCGGTGCTGCTCGATGGCGGAGTACGCTGGGGTACCGACGTGCTCAAGGCGCTCGGGCGCGGCGCGGCGGCCGTGCTCGTCGGTCGGCCGGTGCTGTGGGGGCTGGCGGTCGGCGGCCAGCAGGGAGTGGCGCGGGTGCTGACCATCCTGCGCGGGGAGCTGGAGCGCGCAATGGCGCTCGCGGGCTGCGCATCGCTGGCGGCGATCGATCGGGACCTCATCCGGCGGCGCTGAGCCGGGCTATTCGCCGAGCTGCTCAGGCCAGGATGGGCACGCCGTGGTCTGTGTCATCGGTCAGGATCTCGAACGCCGCGCGGTGGGAGCTGCGCAGCCGCCGCGGCTCCCGCCCGGGAACTGTAAGCGTCAGCTCGCAGGAGGCCAGCTTGGAGTTGAGACAGGTCTTGCTGCCGCCCGGCGGATTGCCGTAGGTGAGCCCGACGAATCGCTCGCGCGGCGCGTGGATGTGGCACTCGATTGAGACCTGGCCAGGAGAATTGACAGAAGACCTGGCAGACGCCTTGGCTGGGGGAGTCTGGAAGTGCCAGTCGAAGTAGCTGATGGAAGCCTTGGCCTGCGCCGCGCGCCACAGCGAGTTGAGGGCGTACTCCTGGCCGTCCAGGCGCAGCACCACGGTTGTGAGCCACGGCGTCCACAGCGGTCCGAGCCGGAGCTTGGCCGTCGCGCACTCCAGGAATGCGTCCGGCGCGTCATCAAAGCCGACGACCTGCCCCCAGGCGTAGCGATCGGTGTGGCGGGACCCCCAGTTGTGATTCTGACTCCCCGGCCAGCCATCGATGGCGTGCGTCACTCCGTTTACGACAAACGAGCCCGAGAAACGAGCGCCCGGTGTGCTGACGAGCGCCTTGGCCCGCGGCAGCGGCGCCGTATACAGCGGCTCGGGCAGCAGCAGCAGGGGCCGGTCGCCGCCGGCATACTGAAGATTCCACGCCAGGGTGTTGCCGCTGCCGTTGAGCCGACCCGAGAGCTGACCGTCACGCAGCCGGGCGTCGCCGATGGCGATGTCCAGACCCGAGCCGGCGAAGCTGCAGAACGCCCAGGGGATGGTCTCCTTGGCGACCGCGATCTGGTTGCTCTCGCCATCGAAAAAGATGCCCCACAGCTCGCCCACCGGATCGCCGCCGCGGGGATGGAAGATGGTGTAGCGGATCCAGAATGCCAGCGGACGGCTTGGATGATTGCCGCGGAGAAACCAGCTCTCGTAATGACCGGGGCCTGAGGAAGACTCGCGCGAGTCGGAGTCATGCCGTGGGGAGTTGCAGCGGTTACGGTCCATTGCGAGGATGCTACTGCTGCCCATCCTAAAAGTCACCCGCCCGGCCGGAGAAAGTCCGATAATGCCGACAGATAGGCAGATTAGGTAGATGCCCATGTCCTTGCCCACAGCCTTGAACGAACGCCAGCAGACCACGCGCCAGAGCTGGAACCACGCGACGCGCAACCACAACAGCCACAAGGGTGATCAGGCGGCCTTCCTGCGCGGCGGCGGTGAGCTCCTCTTCCCCGAGGAGATCGAGCTGCTCGGCGAGCTCGCGGGCAAGCGGCTCGTCCACCTGCAGTGCAACTCCGGCCAGGATACGCTGTGTCTTGCGCGGCGCGGCGCGGTGGCGACCGGCGTCGACCTCTCGGATGAGGCCATCGGATTCGCGCGCCGGCTGTCCGCGGACAGCGGCCTTGCCGCGACGTTCATCGAGGCCGAGCTTATCGACTGGACGAGCCGCACCGAGCAGCGCTTCGAGCTCGCCTTTGCCAGCTACGGCGTCATCGGCTGGCACGAAGACCCGCGGGCCTGGATGCGCGGCGCGGCGCGCATCCTCGTGCCCGGGGGCAGCCTGGTGTACGTCGATTTCCATCCGCTCATCTGGACGTACGGCGCCAAGCTCGATATGAGCGGCGACGACTACTTCAACCACGGGCCCTACATAGCGCCGGTAAGCGACTACGTCGCGGAGTCCGCCCACGCCCTCGGAGCCGCCTCCGGAGGGGCGCTGGGTAACGACATCCCGGCCTACGGCTACCAGCACACGCTCGCCGAGATCGTGCAGGCATGCGTAGACGCCGGGCTGCGGCTCGACGTGCTGCGCGAGTATCCGTACAGTAACGGCTTCCGGCCCTCCCCAGCGCTGGTCGCCGGCGAGGGGCGGCGCTGGCTGTGGCCTCCGGAACGGCCGCGGCTGCCGCTGATGTTCGGGCTGCGCGCGACCCGGCCGACGTGACCGGATCGGACGACTGCCGAGGTAGACGCCGATCAGTAGCGCCAGGATGTCCCGATCGCCGTCCCGATCGCCGTCCCGATCGCCGTCCCGATCGCCGCCCCGATCGCCGGCGGCGCTTTTCCTTGACCGGCCGGCCGCTGGTCGTGATTCAATAGCGCTCGATGAGCTGCGGGTTCCCCCTGCATACCGCGGCGAGCCGTCCTGCAAAGCCGAAAAAGGAGCATTCCCATGCCCTCCCCTGCCGTGCTCTTGCCGCCCTTCACCTACGAGACCGCGGTCGCCAAGGTGCGCGCTGCCGAGAATGCCTGGAACTCCCGCGACCCCGCCCGGGTGGCGCTCGCCTACTCGCTCGACTCGCAGTGGCGAAACCGCAGCACGTTCGTGAGCGGCCGCGAGCAGATCACCGAGTTCCTGCAGCACAAGTGGCAGCGCGAGCTCGACTACCGCCTGGCCAAGGCGCTGTGGTGCTTCGCCGATAACCGCATCGCGGTGCGCTTCCGCTACGAGTATCACGACGCGACCGGCCAGTGGTTCCGCGCCTACGGCAACGAGCTGTGGGAATTCGCCGAGGATGGCCTGATGCGCCGGCGGGAAGCCAGTATCAATGACCTGGCGATCGCCGAGTCCGAGCGCACCTTCCGCTGGCCGGCCCCCGGTCCGCGCCCGCACGACGATCCCGGCATCGAGTCGATCCGCTGATGGCGCCAAGCAGACTCCCCAATTCCCCGTGGCATGACGGCGAGCGGATGATGCAGCAGCGCCTCGGCGTGGCCGAGCAGCTCGAGCGCAGCGGGAGCCGGACGATCCGCGATTTCATGCCCGAGCAGCATCGCGAGTTCTACCGGCAGCTGCCGTTCCTGCTGGTCGGCGCGGTCGACTCGTCCGGTGCTCCGTGGGCGACGCTGCTGTCCGGTGAGCCAGGGTTTGTCGCTTCCCCCGACGCCCGGACGCTGCGGATCGCGGCGCGGCCGGACGCCGACGATCCGGTAGGCGCCGCGCTGGCCGCCGGCTCGCCAGTAGGGATGCTCGGCATCGAACTTCACACGCGACGCCGCAACCGGGTAAACGGCGCGGTGACGGCCCTTGATCGAGCGGGGTTCACGGTGAGCGTGGGCCACGCGTTTGGCAACTGTCCGCAGTACATCCAGACGCGCGCGCTGGCGCCGCTCGGGCGATCGCGCTCGCAGTCGCCGGGACCCATCGAGCGCGCCGGCGGCCTGGACGCCGACGCTGCGGCCGTCATCGCGGCGGCAGATACATTCTTCGTCACCAGCTACGTAGACGTGGATGGACAAGAGAGCCGGCGCGCCGTCGATACCTCCCACCGCGGCGGCCGGCCGGGGTTTATCCGCATAGACGGCAACGTGCTGACCATCCCGGACTTTGCCGGCAACCAGTACTTCAACACGCTGGGCAACCTGCTCCTGAATCCGCGCGCCGGCCTCCTGTTCGTTGATTTTCGCAGCGGGGATCTGCTGCAGCTGACCGGCTCCACCGAGCTCGTTTTCGATGGCGCCGAGCTGGCGTCGTTTCAAGGTGCGGAGCGTCTGTGGCGGCTCAAAGTGGAGCGGCTCGTACGGCGCCGCGCGGCGATCGAGCTGCGCTGGACCTTCGGCGAGTTCTCCCCAAACTCCCTCATGACCGGCTCCTGGGAGGAGGCCGCCGCGCGGCAGAGCGCCGAGGCCCTGCGCCATAAGTGGCGGCCGTTCCGCGTCGCGCGCATCGTGAAAGAGAGCACCTCGATCACTTCCTTCCATCTGGAGCCCGAGGATGGTGCCGGGCTGCCGCTGTTTCGCGCCGGCCAGCACCTGCCGATCCGTCTGCGACCGTCTCCGAGCGGTCCAGCGGTGATCCGGACCTATACCCTCTCGGTAGCGCCTGCCGATGCAGTCTACCGGATCAGCGTCAAGCGGGACGGCGCGGCCTCGCAGTATCTGCACGACCGGATAGCGGTGGGCGATCGCATCGAAGCGCGCGCCCCGGCCGGCGAGTTCACCGTCGATGCCGACGCCGCGCGTCCCCTGGCGCTGGTCTCTGCCGGCGTCGGCATCACTCCTATGCTGGCCATGCTGCGGCACGTCGTGTTCGAAGGGCTGCGCACGCGCCGGCTGCGCCAGACCTGGTTCCTGCACGGCGCGCGGACCCAGGCCGAGCGGGCCTTCGATAAAGAGCTGGGCGAGCTGGTCCAGCTTGGGCAGGGACTCATCCGGGTGGTGCGCGCGCTCAGCCAGCCCGAAGCCAGTGCCGTCCAGGGCGTCGACTATGAGCTGCCGGGACGGTTTGATACAGAGCTTCTCAAGACCGTGCTCCCCCTTGAAGACTGCGACTTCTACTTGTGCGGTCCGGCGTCGTTTACCCAGGGACTGTACGACGGGCTGCGCGGGCTGCAGGTCGGCGACGAGCGGATTCACGCCGAGGCGTTCGGACCCTCGACTCTGGTGCGCCAGGTCGCTCCCGGACTACAGGCGGCGCTCGCTCCGGCGGCTACGGAGCCGGTGCAGGTCGTGTTCGCCCAATCGGCGAAGGAGGCGCGCTGGACGCCGGGTAGCGGCACGCTCCTCGATCTTGCGGAAGCCAGCGGGCTCGCGCCGGAGTTCAGCTGTCGCGGCGGCACTTGCGGCACCTGCCGCGCCCGTATCCTCGACGGGCAGCTGACCTATCTGAAGCGGCCGACCGCCGCCCTGGACCCGGGCACCGGTCTTGTCTGCTGCGCCGTTCCTGCCCACGGCGCGGGCGACCGGCTGGTGTTGGACTTGTAATTCCCTCTCAAGATGCCGGATCTCGTGCACGCCTCTCCTCCCTCGGGCAAGTAGCCGCGGCTGACCAAGTTGTTCCGAGCAGCACGATGCGATCATCCAGCGTCACCAAGATGGCGGATGGCTTGAGGTCCCTTTGATAGCCCGCCGCGCGTCACGGCGTGGGCGTAAAATTTCTGCTAACCTGGCTGGATGGGTGAGGCATCTAAAGCTGTGCCGATGCTGACCAGCACCCGGCGGGAGCAACATGCAAAAGCGCGAACAGAGCTTGCCGAGCGTGTCGCGAAAGACGCTGCCGGAGTGCTGGAGATTTCTTTCTTTGGCTTTTTCCTTCAGATGTGCGGCTGGTTGGTGCTGCTTATCGGGCCGTTTGCGTTAATCTGGGGCGACGACTCAGCTTTGAAAATTCTCGGGCCGCTGGCGATCGCGGGCCTGGCCTCATTTCCATCGCGTTCGCTATATCGCCGGCAGCGGCGCAAGCTCAGGCGTCGCTGGGACGACGCACTGGTGCCGCTAGCAGCACAGATCGCGGGAAGATCGGTCCTTGGCGTAGAGGAGCAGGTCGCCTGGCTGAACGCTTTCTGGGCCGCCGAGTCGGAATACGCAGATCTTTACTGCGGCCGCATGCATGGCGGGATCGCTGGCCTCGTGCAAGGTTACTCGGTCCTCGTCGATATCGAGCCCGAGGGATATGGGGATGAGGGCTCTTCTTCAGAGCCGCGGGTATTTTTGTATGTGTCCGCTGCGGTGCCAGAGGCCAAGCACGCCGATTCGCCCCGCACCCGCGAGCTCTCCAAGAGCCTGAGCAGAGCGGGCTTTGCCCTGCACATCGTGCCCCATGCCGGCCTGCGTGCCTGCGCGAGGCCCTTTACGTACCGGAGAATCCACCGTGACTTAGCCAACGTCCCTGGCCTCTTGCCCGTCCTCGAAGACCTGGTGGAACTGGTCAAGGAATATGGCTTCGCGCCGGTGCAGGGCGAAGGGACTCCCGAGCCCCAGCCACAATCCCCGTGAGGTTCGGATGCGACAGCCTATTCGCGTTTGTGCAGAATGAGGCCGCCGTGTCCGACGGCGTAGACGTCGCCGAAGCGCGAGCCCCAGACCGCGGCAAGCGGATGATCCGCCAGATCCGCGGCGGTAACATCCGAGTCCGGAGTCCAGTTTCCGTCGCCCTTGGAGCGTAGGACGAGGCCATTATAGCGGGGTCCGTCTTTGCTGAGGCCCACCGCCCAAACATCCATCGGGCCCGAGCCCCATAGCCCGTATACAGTCGGCGGATTCATCTTGTCGGTCTCGCGCCGCCAGCGGGTGCCGCGGCCGCTGCAGCGGAAGATGCCGTAGCTCTCGTAGCGGCTGCGGCCCGATGCGGCGTACACATCGCCCATGCTGCTGGACCAGACGGCGTTGAGAATTCCCAGGTACAGCGTTCCCATGTCCGGCTCGAAGTTCTGCCGGGTCCAGGTGCCGTCGCCCGGCGAGTGCAGGACCAGGCCGTGGGTGCCGCCGCCCTGCTCGAAGCTGCCCACCGCCCACAGATCCGTCGCATCGGTGCCAAAGAATCCGGCGATCTGGTGCTCGGCCATGGCAAACTCACGCACCAGATTCGGCGCCTTCCAGCGGAAGATGTTGACGCCGCCGGTCGGATAGGCCGGCACCGCCATGCTGGTGTATCCGGAAACATAGATGTTCGTGGGCGAGGACATCCAGATCTGACCCAGCCCGCCGGCGCCGTCGGGCCGGATGTTGGGGACCACGCTCCAGTGGCCGTCTCCCGTCGAGTGCAGGACGGCGCTCGACTCGACGGCGTAGACGTCGGTGGCCGAGCTGCCGAAGACCGAAGTCAGCTCGTTACTGCGTCCGGTCTTCTGCTGCATCCACACGTCGTCGCCGGTCGAGTGTAGGATGACGCCGTTCAAGCCGACGGCATAGACATCACCCGGTCCCGAGCCCCAGACCGCGTTCAGCCAGCTCGTGTCGGGCACCTCGCGGCGGGTCCAGCCGGGCTTCACCGATAGATCGGGTCGGGACAGATCGGGCGCTGACAGATCAGCCGCTGCAGACAGATCACGCTCGCCGCCGCCGTCATCGCCTGGCGGCAAGGGCGGGTCGCGATTGCAGCCGGCGGCAATCATCAGAATCGTGAAGAGCATTCGCGCTGATTTCATGGGGAGCCCTTTACCGTCACGCAGAGGGGCCTGCATACCGCGGGCTCGACGCGAGGTCAATGTCGTCTATCGATACAACACGCAGGCCGGGTCGCCAGGAGCATGGGCATGGCAGGTCCCGGCGCCGGCGTCTGGGGGGTGAGTCACGTCCTCTTTGGGCGGCGGCGAAGATCGGCGCAGCGGCTCTGCGCCTGACCAAGTTGCGCCTGGGCGACGCCTGCCGGCAACGCGATTGCAAACAAGGGTTTCGCGCAGCTGGACGGCAAGGCATCTGCCTTGCATAATCGCCGCCTATGAATACGGATCCGTCGGCAAAGCGCGAAAAGAAGGCCTCGCTGGGCGCCCGAACGCCTTTCCACAGCGGCGGACTCCGCAACGGGGCGCTCGCCACGCTCCTTCTCGGCGCGTCGATCGTCGTCGGCAGCGGCAACTTGGCCGACTTCGACTCGGCTCTGGTCGGCTACACCTTCGCCTGCCTCTTCGCCACCTTCGGCATCGTCTACCGCTACACGGTCTGGCTGTCGAAGCCGCCGACGCGCATGTACTGGCGGCGCGGGTTCCAGGTGTTCTTCTCGCCGGCGCGCTGGCGTCGGCTCGGCCGGCCGCGGCTGCTCGCGGGCGCGCTGTGGTCGAAGATCGTGGCCCAGGACTTCATCTTGCGGCGCGGCGGCGTGCGCTGGGCCGCGCATATGCTGATCGCGTGGGGCTGCGTGCTGGCCGCCGCGGTGACCTTCCCCCTGGTGTTCGGCTGGCTGCACTTCGAGCAGGGCGCGATCACACCCCACCCGAGCTACCAGGTGATCTTCTTCAACCTGCGCGTCGCCGAGATCCCGCTCGGCGGCGCGCTCGCGTGGTTCATCTTTCACGCTCTCGTGGTCTCCGCGTTCATGGTCATCCCAGGCGTCATGCTCGCGATGTGGCGGCGCATGCGCGAGGGCGGCGCGCTCGCAGTCCAGCGCTTCGGCCGCGACTTCCTGCCGCTCATCCTGCTGTTCGCGGTCAGCATCACGGGACTCATGCTGTGGGTGAGCTACGAGTGGCTGCACGGCTACTACTACAGCGTGGCCGCGCACATCCATGCGTTCACTGTGATCGGCACGCTCATCTATCTGCCGTTCGGCAAGCTGTTCCACGTCTTCCAGCGGCCGGCGTCGATCGGCATCACCTTCTATAAGGCCGCGGGCGCGCAGGGCGAACAGGCGGTCTGCCCGGTCACCGCTGAGCCGTTCGCTCCCGCGCTGCACGAT
>DAOMZC010000126.1:0-11035 GCA_035437965.1 Pseudomonadota bacterium | reverse complement strand
CCACGGTGGTCATCGGCACCGGCACGAGCCCCTACGCGGTCGCCGCAGCGGACGTATATGGGAATTAAGCCAGCACCTACCGGGGCGCACCCCGGCGCCGCAAGAAGGTGTAGGTCGCAGCCGCTTACCCGCGACGAATTGACGTGCAGTCATAAGACCGTTGGTTATAGGATCGTAAGGTTTGTGATGATGCGCGGCTATACCGCTGTATTTGCTTAGTGAGACCGAGGGGGGCAGATGAAGGAGTATTCCGTAGTGGTGCTCGGCGATGGCCGCTGGGCCAGGGCGCTGACCGTCCTGTTGACGAACAACCAGAACCGGCAGCGCGGCCACATCAAGCGCGTCATGCAGTACACCCCTCCGCGCGGCGCGCCGCCGCGAGCGCTCGATCGCAGCGACTCTGACGACGCCGGGGTCCGCAGCGCGGATTCATTTGGCGGCCTGGCGGGTCGGAATACGCCGGTGGCGATCAAGCCGCCGCAGCTGAAGTCGGACAGCGAGGACGCGACCCTGATGGCGATGACCAAGGACTCGCTCGCCGGGCTGACCGGTGCTCCATCGGTCAAGCTGGCCCCGGCGGCGGTCCATGCCGAGAGCGAGGACGAGACCATGGTGGGCCTCCCTTCGACGGCGCTCGCCGGGCTCGCCAGTGCCCCTCCGGACCGGCCGCCGCAGGCTGCGGCGCGGGCCGGCAGCGAAGACGCCACCATGATGGGAATGACTGCGGCGGCGCTGTCTTCAGTCATGGGGCTGGAGGCGGCGCCGCCCATTGATCTGAAGGAGCTCGGCAGCGTCGATCTGCTCCTATTGACCGTTCCGGCGGCCGGGGTACGCGGGCTCCTGCGCAAGATCAAGAGCGCGCTGCGGCCGCACCAGATCATCATCCACTGCGTCGACGGCATCTGCCCCGGGGATCCGCGAACCGAGCAGCCCTCGATGCTGATCTCGGATGTAATCCGGCAGGAGACGCAGCTCACCCGCATCGGCGCCCTGGCCGGCCCGGTGCTTCCCGAAGATCTCGAGGAGTGGAACCCCGCCGCCGTTGTATGCGGCAGTCCCTCGGAAACTGTGGTGAACGCGGCGCGCGCGGTGCTCGGCTGCCCGACCCTGCGCATCTACGGCACGAGCGATCTTATCGGCGTCGAGGTGGCGCGAGCGATGAGCAGCGTCATCGCCCTGGCCAGCGGCGTCTGCGATGTGATGGAGTTCGGCGCCGCGAGCCGCGCTACGCTCGTGTCGCGCAGCGCCGCCGAGAGCGCCCGCCTCGGCATGGCGCTCGGCGGCCACGAGCGGACCTTCCTCGGTCTGGCCGGCTTTGGCGGCTTCATGCTGGCCAGCGAGCGCCGCGGCTCGTGTGACTTCGAGCTCGGGCGGCTGCTCGGCGCCAGCATCCCACTGGCCGAGGCCCAGAAGCGCATCGGACGCCACTGCGACAGCGTCGACATGGTCCGCGACGCGCACACCCTGGCCGAGTCGCACGGGCTGCGCACCCCCATCTTGACGACGATTCACAACCTGCTGTTCAGCAAGCAGGAAGTGCCCAAGCTGGTAAGGGGACTGCTCGAGGATCCGACCTGGCTTGAGTAATCGCTGGCGATCGGCGCCGTGACAGAGCGCCAGGGTAGCTGCGCCACCAGGTCTGCAGTAAGCTCCGGCGCATGCGAACTTTCATCCTTTTACTTGCCGCCGCCGCCTCCTCTGCCGTCCTACCTTCGAACGTCGCGGCGCAGCCTGCCGCACCGGCGCGCGCCGCGCCCGCCTTGGTCTATCCCCCGGCGCCGCGCGGCACCGTGGTCGAGTCGCACCACGGGGTGCAGGTCGCCGATCCCTACAGGTGGCTCGAAGAGATGGACTCCCCGGCGACGCGCCGCTGGGTGGCGGCCCAGAACGCGCTCACCGACTCTCATTTCGCGCGCATCGGCGGCCGCGACGCGCTGCACGCGCGGCTCGAGGCGCTGTTCCGCTATGAGTCCTTCCGCCCGCCGCTGCGGCGCGGAAGCCGCTACTTCTGGGTCCACCGCGACGGCAAGAAGAATCAGCCGGTCGTCTTCTCGGCCGCCGCCCTCACCGCCGAGCCGCAGCTGCTGCTCGATCCGAACACGCTGTCGCCCGACGGCAAGCTCGCCTTCGCGGGGATCGAGCTCAGTGAGGACGGGACCCGCATGGCCTACGGCCTGTCGCAAGGCGGCGGCGACTGGATGACCTGGCGCCTGCGCGAGGTCGCCACAGGCAAAGATCTGCCCGACGAGCTCTCCTACATCAAATACTACCAGCCGGTCTTCACGCGCGATGGCAAGGGCATCTACTACAGCCGCTTCCCGGCGCCGCCACCGGGCAAGGAGCTGGTCGAGACCGATCACGACTGCAAGGTGTACTTGCACCGCATCGGCACCCCCGCCGCCAGCGATGCCGTAGTCTACGAGCGGCCCGACAAGCCCACCTGGCAGTTCGAGCCGGTGGTGACCCGCGACGGCCGCTACCTCGTCCTCAGCATCGGCGACGGCCAGGTCGGTGATCGCGGCGAGGAGCAGATCGCCTACCTCGATCTCAGCCGGCCGGGCGCGGCGCCGACGACGCTCATCGGCACCTATGAGGCGGAGTATGTTTTCCTCGGCAACGACGGGCCGCGGTTCTTCTTCCAGACGACCTCCGGCGCGCTCAAAAAGCGCATCATCGCCATCGACATCCGCACCCCGGCACGCGACAAGTGGCAGGAGATAGTCCCCGAGGGACCGCGCGCCCTCGACGGAGCGACCCTCACCGGCGGCCAGCTCCTGGTCACCACGCTGGAGGACGCGCACACCGCGGTCACCGCCTACGATCTGCGCGGCAAGAAGCTGCGCGACGTGAAGCTGCCGGGTCTGGGCAGCGCCTTCGGCTTCCGCGGCGGCCCCAGCGACAAGGAAACGTTCTACGCTTTCACCAGCTTCAACACCCCCGGGGCGATCTATCGCTACGAGCTGGCGACGGGAAAGAGCCAGCCCTGGAAGACTCCCGTGGTCCCCTTCGAGCCCGCCACGCTGGAGACCACGCAGGTGTTCTTCCCAAGCAAGGACGGCACCAAGGTCCCGATGTTCCTGACCGCCAAAAAGGGTCTGGCGCACGATGGGATGCGCCCGACGCTGATCACCGCCTATGGCTTTGGCGGCGTGTCGCTTACGCCGGCGTTCAATCCGGCGATGATCGCCTGGATGGAGCGCGGCGGCGTCTACGGCGTGGTGAACGTCCGAGGTGGCGGCGAGTACGGCGAGGCCTGGCACACCGCGGCCATGCGCACCCACCGGCAGGTGGGCCTGGACGACTTCATCGCCGCCGGTGAGTGGCTCATCGCCAACCGCTACACTTCTTCGCGCAACCTGGGAATCTTCGGGGCCTCCGGGGGCGGTATGCTGGTGGCGGCGGTGACGATGCAGCGCCCCGATCTGTATGGGGCGTCGGTGCCCCTGGTCGGGGTGCATGACCTGCTGCGCTTCCAGCTGTTCGGGCAGGGGGCCGGCTGGCAGGGGGACATGGGCTCTCCCGACGATCCCGCGGAGTTCCGGGCGCTGAAAGCCGTCTCGCCGCTGCACAATGTGCGTCCGGGGACGCGCTATCCGGCGATGCTCATCACCACCTCGGATCACGACGTACGCGTGGCGCCGCTGCACTCCTACAAGTTCGCGGCGGCGCTGCAGGCGGCGCAGGCGGGTCCGGCGCCGGTGCTGCTGCGCGTCCAGACCACCTCCGGCCACAGCGGCAGCGCGGCGCTGTCGCAGCGCATCGATCAGCAGACCGAGCTCCTGGGCTTCTTCGCCCACGCCCTCGGGCTGCCGCTCAACTGAGCGCCGTCGGGCAGGCGCGGCTGCACGCGGGAGGTGATCGGCGCCCCTGTTTTGGTCATAATCAGCGCTCATGCCCTTTGACTTCTCTGCCTATCCGGCGGTGCTCCTCGATCTGGACGGAACGCTGTTTCATGACGCGCAGCCGCTGCCCGGTGCCATCGCGCTCGTCCAGCGGCTGCAGACAGACCGCGTCCGCTTCGCCTGCCTGACCAACTCCGGCAGCAGCCCCGCGGTGGTGATGCAGCGCCTGGCCGGGGTCGGCATCGAGCTGCCCGCCGGCAGCGTCTACACCGCCGCCACGGCTGCCTGTGACTACATCCGCAAGCACCTGCCGCGCGGCGCGGTGGCGCGCAAGCCGCGCATCTATAAGCTGGTCAGCGAGTCGTGCGCGCAGCTGCTCGCCGGCGAAGTCGACTGGGTCGAGCGGCCGGATGAGCCGTGCGACGCGATCCTCGTGGCTTCGCTCGATAACCCGGCGGTGACTCCGGATCGGCTGTTCGTCGCGCTCCAGCTGGCGCGCCGCGGCGCCGAGCTTATCGGCCTGTGCGCCGACCGCGTCTATCCCAGCACCCGCGGCATGGAGTTCGGCGCCGGCGCGCTGACGCTGATGCTGAGCTACGCGGCCGGGGTGACGCCGACCTTCTGCGGCAAGCCCGATCCGAAGTTCTTTGAAGAGCTGTGCCAGCACCTCGCGGTCGCGCCGCCCGGCTGTCTGCTAATCGGTGACAACCTCGAGTCCGACATCGCCGGCGCCAAGCGCGTGGGAATGCGGACCATCCTGACCCTGACCGGGGTATCCCGCCAGAGCGAGGTCGACGCGGCGACCCCGCAGCAGCGACCCGATCTGGTCATTGCCGACCTGACGGCGCTGCTCACCCCGTGAAGCGGAGCCCCTGAGAGGCGAGCTCAGTCGCCGTCCTGCTCGGGCGCTGCGGTGACATCGGCGATGACCTCGCCCGACTCGGCCGGGATGACGCGCAGGGCAACGGCCCACAGCTGGCCGTAGCACTGAAAGGTCCGCTCCGCTGCGTACCCGTGGTGGCTGTCTACCCAGGGAAGTCCCTGGCTGGTGCAGACGCCGATCTGGTCATGGAAAGCGATGTCGCGATCGACAGCCTTGAGCTCTATATGGTCGAACTCGGAGACCACTATCGGGCGCGTGTACACCCCGGCCCAGGTCGGCAAGAAGCTGTTTCTGACTATCGGTGACCGCGTCAAAAGCTGTCCGTTTACCGAGATCTCGATCTGCACATCGGGGGCGGCGATGCTGTCCACGAAGGCGTTGGCGGTCCACGGCAAAAGGCTCACGATCGCGCTGAGCGCTCCCCCATGGGAAAGCTCGCGAAACAGCGTCCCGAAGAAGCCCCGCGGACGCGGCGCGCGCAGTCCGTCCACGACCTCTGGGGGCAGGGAGCCGAGTCCGTCCCACGGCCTGCCGTCTTCCTTACCGGGCGCCACCGAAGCCGCGGTCAGGGCCAGTCGGACGGGTCCGCGGTAGCGTACCAGATCGTTCTGTCCTGGCCTTGTGTGATGACAGGCGGGCAGCGCCAGCCCGAGCGCCAGCCCGAGCTTCAATGACGAAAAGGTGGCGCGGAAAAGCTGCCGGCCAAAAGGCCGCGCAGAGGCGACGATGCGGGAGCCGACGGTGTCCCAAGACCTGGGCTGGCCTGACATGCTGCCTCCTTCCTATCTGAAGCTTGCGCTGACCGGGGTTCACTGAAGTATCGCGTCACTCGCGGCGGGCCGCAAGGAGTTTCCGTCAAGCGCTGGGGTCGCCCGCCCGCCATGCTCGACTGTAGGCAGCACGACCGCCGACGTTCGACCTTCCCAGCGGCGGCTCGCGGAAAAACTCGCCACTTGCTTGGTGCTTGGCGGCTCACCTTGTTGGCTATAGGATGCCGCCATGCGGGCTTTTATGACTGCCAACTCCCGAGTCTGCGGCGCTGCCCTTTGGCGCGTGGGGTCGCTCCTTTTGGTGCCTGGCCTGGTACTTGGGCTTGGGAGCCTGCCCGGGTGTGGGGCGACGCTGCGCAGCGGCGCTCGGGCAGGCGAGAGCGAGACGGGGCTTGCGACCTGGTACGGCAAGCAGCACCACGGCGGTCCGACGGCCAGCGGCGAGCGCTTCAACATGCACGCGCTGACCGCGGCGCATCGCACGCTGCGCTTCGGCTCGCAGGTGCGGGTGGAGAACCGCCGCAACGGGCTCTCGGTGGTCGTGCGGATAAACGATCGCGGTCCCTACGGCCGGGGACGCATCATCGACCTGAGCCACGCCGCCGCGCAGCGACTCGACATGCTCGCGGCTGGCGTGGTGCCGGTGCGGCTCCAGCTGCTGAGCGTTCCGCCCAACTAGAGCCGCAGCTCCGTGTGACCGCGTCGGCCAGGTCGGTCAGGTAGCGACCCCGCGGGCGCGCGGCTGACTCGGCGCCAGCAGCACCTGACGGCTCGACGAATAGGAGCCCAGATTCGCCCGCAGCTCGTTTGCCGGGACCTCGGAGAAGCCGCGCTTGCGGACCAGCGAGTGCCACATCGAGGGCTTATACACATCGCCCGCCAGCAGCGAGACGATCATCGAGCAGATCGTCGGGTTGACCGCCGAGGCCATAAGAACCGCACGCAGGTTCTTGGCGTAAAACTCGGTGACCAGATCCTTGAACAGATCCATCCCGGCAATGCAGGACTGCTGGTAGCTGGCGAAGCGCTCGGCGGCGAAGTTTCCATCGCGCAGCGCCGCATCGGCGTGCTCGGCGGCGAACTTCGCCCCCTGGATCGCCAGCAGAATGCCGGTCGAAAACAGCGGATCGACGAACGCGGCGGCATCGCCCACCAGCAGCAGCCGGTCGCCATAAAACCGGGTGACGCGATAGGACCAGTTGGCCTGCGCGCCGACCTCCTGCAGCGGCCTGGCCTCGCGCATGAGCCGGTTGAGGTGCGGCAAGCCGGCGAGGACCTGATCGTACATCTGCTGCCGCGACAGTCCGCGGCTTACTTTGGTGTAGCTCTTTTCCAGCACGAAGCCGACCGAGGTGTCGCCGTCCTTGAACGGAATCACCCAGTACCAGCCGCCGTCGAAGAGGCCGATGATGATGTGGCCCTCTTCCAGTCCGTTCTGGCGCGGGATGCCGGAGAACATGCAGTGCAGCGCGACGTTGGTGGTCACCAGCTCGTCGTGGACCTTGATCTGGTGCTTGCCGGCCATCAGAGCGTCACGCCCGGTGGCGTCGATGAACAGCGCGGCGCCGACCTCATAGGGGGCGCCCGCCGGGTCGACCGCCTGCACGGTGACTCCGTCGTCCCTGAACAAGACGTCCTTCACCAGCGTCTCCTGCCGCACCTCGGCGCCGAGCTCGCGGGCGCGGTCGAGCAGGAGCAGGTCGAACTCCTCGCGCTTGACATGGAAGGCGTAGGGGTTCCCCGGGCGGATTGCATTGTCGAAGTAGTAGGTGAACTCCGCGCCCGACTCTTCGTGGATGAAGCGGGCGCCGGGCTTGTGGATGAACATCCGGTTCATCTGCTCGAAGACCCCGAGCTCTTTCCAGATGTCGTTGCTGAACGGCAGGAGCGACTCGCCGATGTGGAAGCGGGGGAACTTCGTGCGCTCCAGGACGAGGACCGAGCGGCCCTTCTGGCTGAGGAAGTTGGCGGTCGAAGATCCGGCGGGTCCGCCGCCGGCGATTATTACGTCGTAGCTGGGGCGCATGGGCTGGATTGTACAAATATGGCCGCGGAGGTCCACGCAAATATTAGCCTTGCAGTGCCATTATTGGCCGTGGATTTTGTAGATTTCCACCGCCTGCTGGAACGTCGGCCGGTTGATCCAGTGGATCGGCGGTACCGGCAGGAAGCTGAAGCTCGTGTGCTCGACAGCGTCGTAGTCCTCGACTTTGGCGCCGCTCTTCCCTTTCGCATTGGGAATCCGGCTGCCATCCCAGCTCGCCTGGTTCGCGAGGCCGCCCAGCTCCGTCAGCGCCTGAGTCAACGAATCGAGCAGCGCCTTGCGGCAGTCCGCGAGCGTCCCCGTGCCGGCACACTTCAGCGCGCGATAGTCCTGATGGCCCGGCGTGCCGAGCACCGTCTGAAACACCCGCTTCATATGCTGAAACCACCCCTGCTCGAAGGCCGAGCCCTGGGCGCGCGGCGCATCGAAACGATCGGTCAAGACAGCTGCCCCTTTGGCGTCCAGATCGCGCAGCTGCGGCAGGACCGCGTCCATCATATGCAGATACCAGGCATCCATCAGGACCACCTGCGCCCGGAAGTCATACACCCCGCTGGCATCCCGATCGCGACGGAATGAACCCAGGCCCGGGGTGCTGCTGATCCAGTTGTTGGAGCCGGTGTCCATCCAGCGCTGCATGAGCTCCACCACCGCCTGCTGCTCGGCGGTGAGCGGGCCCTGCTTCAGGATCTGCAGGATCAGCGGCAGCACTTCATAACCGCGCAGGTCCGTATAGGCCGCATCCGCCATGATCTCGATCATGTTGCCGATGTCGAACTTGCGACCGCTCGCCTTGAACGCGGAGAGCCGCAAGAGCAGACTCTGTACGCGATGGGTGGGACCGAACGAGCCGTTGCTGTCCGCCGCCCACCAGCCGGGCGCTGCCGAGTTGTTCCAGTTGGCCATATAGCCGCGGCTCGGATTGGTCTCCTGCACATGGGCCGCTAGCGGCAGATACCCTGACCACTCGAAGTAGCCGTCCAGCCCATCGCCCTGCGCCACCGGCACCGCGCGCGCCGGGAAGGGCTTGCCGGTGCCGTTGCCATCGCCGCCATACAGAGTAAAGAAGTTGGCGGGCAGGTTCTCGTCCGCCGCCCACTCGAAGTTGCCATCGCCCCACTGCGGCAGATCGGGATTGATTCCGGCATGACGCTGCGGATAAAGCCCGGACTGGATGTAGGCGATGTCCTTGCTGTCCAGATAAAGCCAGTTGAACACGCTGGTCATGCTGTTGAACATCTGCTTGAAGCGCAAAGGCGTCATCGGCTTGCTGGGAGAGGTCAGCAGGACGAACGGGACGTTGCTGTCCAGATCACTCAGGAACGTGCTGCGCTGAATCGAGATGGCAACCGGCTGGCCCTGGACCAGAGCGGTGGCGACTACCGGCCCATAATGAGTGCGCAGAATGTAGCGCTTGACGGATTCCGGCAGCGGATGGCAGCCCGGGTCCAGCGGTCCAGCCGCGCAGCCGAGCGCCAGACTGGCCGTGGTGGGGCTTGCCGTCCACTTGTCCAGGCGCTTGTAGAACTTCACGCAGCGGCCCTTGTACATGTAGCCGTCGGCGTCGGGAAAACCGTCCGCGTTGAGGTCGGCGCGGGAGGCCGGCGTGCCGTTGAGGTTGCACATCTTCGATACCCGGGTGTCCTGGATATCTCCCTTGGCGGAGGTGGGACTCCATGCGAAGTCCGCGCCATGTCCGATCACGATATAAGGCAGGTTGAGGGTGGAGATGCCGCGCGCCGCCAGCTCGTGATCCGTCCCGCCGTGCGACACGACGGCGGCTTCCCATAAGAGCTGCGGAACATCATAGCCGGTCTGCGGTCCCATCACCGCGATCGGGTGGCCGCTCTTAGTCTCACTGCCGCTCACCGCGAGCCAGTTGGAGGTGGCCATCGGCAGGCCGAACTGGTTGAGCAGCCGGCGCAAGCTGTTGCCGTCCGCGGATGCGTGCATCACCGCTGCCTTGGCTGGCTTCTTCGACCCCTTTACCAGTATCAAGCCGGGGGCGTGGGTCAGAAACTGGCGGTCCTGATAGCTCCCGGTGTCCCACAGCGCCGCGCCGGGCGGCACGCTCTGGGGACAGGACTCATCCAGGGTCGGCGGGGATTGCGTGTTGAAGGTCTTGTCGATCGTGTGCGGAGTGTCGGCAAGATCCGCATGGCGCAGATCGCGCCACAGCTCGCAGGCGGCCCGCGGCAGGGTGGCCGCGCCCGCGGTGATGCTCGGGTCGAGGGTCTGCAGCAGCTTGAGGTTACTCGCCTCGCCGCCGCCACCGCGGCCGAGCGCGGCCTGGATCATCACGGCGTTGGCAACTATATCGTTGACGGTAAAGGGCGGCGGCGGAAACTTCGGTATGTTGCCGGCGGCCAGGGTGGTGTACTCAAGCGGAATCTCCAGCGCGCCGGGGCCGAGCAGGTGGCTTACATATGCATTCATGCCCGCCACGAACATCTGGGTATCGCTTAGGAAAATCGGTCCCAGCGCCCCGAGCTTGGCGACCGTGTTATTGGCCATGTCGGTCAGCTCCTGCTCGCTGTATCCGGCAGGCACTCCGAACTCATTATCCAGATCGTAGGTCGTGCCGGCCGGACCGAGGAACTGCGAGGCGCGGCCCCGACCGACATTGCGCAGCAAATCAAAGAGCCACAGGCGATCCTGGGCCGCGGCAAAGCCCAGACCATACTCGGCGGAGCCGCGATCATCGCCTTCCACATAGGGTACGCCCCAGCCGTCACGGCGTATGGTGACGCGCTTGCCATTGGGCGCGGTGAGCGTGCGGCTGGCGACCGCCTCTGCCGGATCGATGGTGAGGTCGGCGCGCTTGAAGTAGTTGCACGCTTGATCGGACTGCTTCTGGTGCTGGGTGATGCTCGTTGGCGGCGCGCAGACCTCGGCCTTGAGCGGCGTTTTTGCATGGGCCAGGTTGCCGTACATGTCAAGCTGGTCGCGAAAGTTCTTGGGATAGCTCACCACAGGAGCACCGGGTATGGGACTGCCGATCCCTCCCACCGAGTTGCCATTACTGCCCGGGGGTACGATGGACAGGAAGATGTTCTCACCCGCTGCAATCGGCGGACTGCTGCCGGGCGCGCCGTCCGGCGGTGCGGCGATGACTCCTAAATCCGCATCGAGTCCGGAGCCGGTGCCGCCGCAGCTGGACAGCGAAATCGTCAACGCAAGCCCCAGGGTCACACCGGCATGAGCGTTTAGCTTGGTCATCATTTCCATCCTCGCAGCCTGCCTGATAGGCTGTTGCAGCTACCGCCACGGCACCTCGACGCGCGGCGGCCGACAGGCAATGCATTTCAAGTGCCATGCGCGGCTGGCTGGCCGGACTGCGAAGCGGAGCTGCCAACCTCGCGGAATCCCGTCCGGCCTTCAGCCGGCAGCGGATGAGTCACCTTCGCGCCGTCCAGGGCCCCTGTTGCCGTACTACTGCGGTAACCGCCATCGGCAGGTCATAAGCGAGGGAGGACACCGGGACATGTTCCGGCGC